>NZ_BAAHFQ010000003.1:0-74180 GCF_054681715.1 Deferrisoma sp. | reverse complement strand
GGGCCCCGCTTCTCGCAGCAGTTGCGACCGGGTCCGCCCCCTAGCGGGCGGTGTGCTCCGGCTTGATGGTCAACCCCTTCTCCCGCCAGAACTTTTCGGCGCCGGGATGGATCGGGGTCACGATCCCCTTGAGGCCGTCCTCCACCGACATTGCCTTGGCGGTGCTCTTGACCTTCACCATGTAGGCCAGGCCCTCCTTGGAGAAGATCTCCTTCAGCGCGTTGTACACGTACTCGTCCTTCACGTGGGCGCCGGCCACCCACAGGGCCGAATCCTGGAACGACGGCACGTCGTAGTCCACCCCGCTGTAGGTGCCGGCGGGGATCACGAGCTCGGTGTAAAAGGGGTATTGCTCGAAGAACCCGGCTTTCTTTCCGGCCTCCACCACGTTCAGGAGCTTAATCTTGTTGCTGGCCGCCGCCTGGATCACCGAGGCGTTCGGATAACCCGCGAACACCCACATCGCGTCGATCAGGTTGTCGCCCAGGGCCGACGCGGCCTTGCTGTACCCGATAAACTCCACCTTCATCTTGTCCCACAGGCCCAGGGCCGTGAAATACCGCTGAGCCGCACCGGCGGCGCCGGAACCCGCGCCCCCCACGGCGACCCGCTTACCCACGAGATCTTCGACTTTGTTGATGCCGCTATCGGCCTTGACGATCAGGTGGGCCGGGGCGCCGTAGAGATAGGCCATGGCCCACACGTTGGTGTACTTCTTCGGGTCTTTCGTCAGGCGGCCGTTGCGGCCCAGGTAGGTGTCGCCCGAGTACACGATCCCAAAATCGGCTTCGCCGGAATTCACCCGGCGCAGGTTCTCCAGGGACCCCGCCGAGGCCATGTTCGACACCTCAAGGTCCGGAATCTTCTTCGACAGGTAGTTGGCGATGCCGTTCGAGAAGTACTGGAAGGTGCCCCCCTCCGGCCCCCCGGAAAACGCGAGCCGCACCTTCGCCAGCGCGGCGGGGGAAAGGGCGAGAAGCGCCGCCGTCCCGAGGGCAAGCCACATCCATCGGCGAGTTCGCATGGTCGTTCCTCCTTTTTCGTTGGGGTGAAAAAACGGTTGACTGCACCAATCTAGCCGGTTCCGTCCGCCGGTCAAGACCTCCCGTTGCGCCTCCTTTCAAACTCCGTGCCAGGCCCGTACCTCCTCCCAACGCGCAGAAAACGGCGTTCTTCTCCCCCTGATCCTCGGCTCCATGCGGCCGTCGGCGGCCGGAGGTGGCCGAATTCCGCCACCTCCGGTCCCTGGGAGTCCGGGTGCGCCGGCTACTCCTCCGGCTCCATCGGGATCCAAAGTGTAAACGTGGTGCCCTTCCCCTCCTCGCTCGCGACCTCGATCCGGCCGCCGTGCTCCTCGACCACGGAGTAGGCGATGGACAATCCGAGCCCGGTGCCGCCGGGGCGGAGGCTGAAGAACGGCTCGAAGATCCGGTCCCTCACGTCCTCGGGGATCCCGTGGCCGGTGTCGGACACGAGGAGCACCGCCCCGCCCCCGTCCTCGCCGACCTCCAGGCGCAGGATCCCCCCCTCCTCCATGGACTGGATGGCGTTCAGGCACAAATTCAGGACGACCTGCTTCATCTTGTCCGGGTCGGCCCAGCACTCTCCCTCGGCCCGGAACCGGTGCTCGACCCGAACGCCCCGACGCCCGGCCTCCTTTTCCACCAAAAACAGCGTGGAGCGCACCACAGAGGAAACGGAACACCTCCCCCGCCGGGGCGCCTCGACCCGTGCGTAGTCGAGGAGTTCCTGCACGATCCCCTCAAGCCGCTCGATCTCCCCCATGGCCCTGCGCAGGGCTTCCCGATCGGCCGGGTCGCCGGTGCGGTCGTGGAGGTCGTCGAGCAAAAGCGCCACCCCCGTCAGGGGGTTTCGTACCTCGTGGGCCACCCCGGCCGCCATGCGGCCCAGGGAGGCCAGCCGGTCCATCCGCTCCAGGCTCCGGCGGATCGCCCGCTCCTGGGTCACATCCCGAAACTGCAGGATGAGCCCCCCAGGAGCCCCGGCCGACGGCAACCGGCTCGGCACCCACACGAACTCCCGCAGACCGTCCGGCCCCTCGCGGGAGAACTCTCGGGGTTCTAAGGGCTCCCCCCGCACCAGCCCCTTGATCCACTCCACCTCGGCCTGGGTGAGGCCGAGGCGTTCCACGGGCTCCCCCGTGCCGGCAGCCGAGGCGCAGAGGAACGCCTGCGCGTAGGCGTTGAGCGAAAGTACCCGGCCCCGGGGGTCGAGGGTGATGACCCCGCTTGCCAGGCTGTCGAGCACGGTCTCGACGAACCGCCGGGCCTCCCGGACCTCCTCGAAGAGCCTCGAGCGCTCCACGGCCCGGGCCGCCTGTCCCGCCAGGATCTGGAGCGGCCCGTCCAGGTGGCCGGGCACCGGGCGGTTCGTGAGCGCATTGTCGACCCCCACGACCCCGACCACCCGGTCCCGGATCTTCATGGGCACATACACGAACGAGCTCGTCCCGGCGGCCTGGGCGATCCTGAGGTCGAGGGGCGTGAGCTCCGGGTCCGAGAGGGACCCGACCCGCTTCGGCCACCCCGACCGGACGACCCGGGTCGCCACGCAGTCGTGGGAACGAAGCGAAAACGGCCGCTGACGGATTCGCAACTCGTCCACCGGGTCGAATCCCGCCACAGCCACGGCCCGGAGGGTATCGCCCCCCGGCGGCTCCACGAGGTACAACACGGCCCGGTCCACCCCCAGCCCGGAGGTCGCGGCGTCGAGGATCACCCGGAGCGCCGCGTCCCGGTCGAAGGTGGTTCCCAGGAACTCGCTGATCGATTGGATCTGACCCAGGATACGAAGCTGCTCCTCGAGCCGGGCGGCGCTCTCCCGGGCCTCGTCCCGGCTCGCCCGGAGATCCTCCAGGCTCTGCTCCAGGGAGCGGTTCTTCTCCTCGAGCAAGCCCGCCATGCGGTTCAGGTCCGCGGCCAGATCCGCCAATTCGTCCCGGGTACGCACCTTCACCCGGGCCCCCAGGTCGCCCCGCGCGATCCGGCGGGCCATCCGAGCCATGGTCTGGACGGGGCGGGAGACGTGGGTCGAAAGAACGAACGAGGCGGAAAGGATGGCCACCCCCAGGACCCAGGCCAACACGAGCCCGGTGCGGAGCGTCTCGGCCGACGCCTCCCCGATGGCGTGGGCCGTCTGGGTGGCCGCCTCGTGGAACGCCTCGGTGCGCGCGCCGATGGTCACTCCCCCGAACACGCCATGTTTTCGGTACGGGCCGTAGGCGAACCGCACCGGGGCGTACGCCATCACCTTGTCCACCCCGGCCACGTTGTAGGTGCGGGTGACCCCGCTTCGCCCCGCCCGCACCTCCCGCGCCACCAGAGGGTAGTTGGGGTGCACGAAGGCGGCCCGGTCCAGGTTGAAGGGGATCCGGCCGGCCTCCACGTCCTCGGGGCTCGAGTTTTCGGTGTACGGGGGTACCCACCGGCCGTCGGGTCCCAGGCCCCGGATGTCCCAGAGCTTGGGATGGGCGATGATCCAGCCCTCGTCGTCGAACAGGAAGGCGTAGTTTCCGGAGAGGTACGAAGGGAATACGGTCTGGCGCCGGCTGAGGGGCAGGAGGTGCTGGGTGAACTCCATGAGGTGGCGGTGATCGAGGGCCAGGGCGACCACCCCTTCGGGTTCCCCACCGGACCCGCGCACCGCCAGGGCGAACCGGACGATGCCGCGGTACTCGGCGCCCCCCGCGGCGTCCTCCACGGTCCGGGCGCCCGCGAGCTGCTCCGGCCGGGACACGTGCCGGCCCACCACATGCCCGACCCAGGGCTCCCCCGGCGGCAGCTCGAGGCAGGCCCGGAAGTAGCCCTCCACCCCGAAGGTGGTGCCCCCGGGCCGGCTCACGTCCCGGAGCCCTCCGGGCGACACCGGCGCGCCGTGGTCGAATCGGAACCGCTCACGCCCGTCGGGCCCGACCCAGGCCACCTCGGCGTAGAGCGGCACGGCCTCCCGCACCTCCCCCACGGTGCCTTCGGGTCGGCGTACCCGGCGCCACAGCACCCCCGTCCGGCTTCGCGCCAGGGCGCCGAACGCGTCAGGATCCTTGGGCGTCGCCGCCAGGACCCGAAGGTCGGCCACCCTCTCCTCGAGAAACGCCGCGATCCGGTCGGCCACCAGTTGGGCCTGGAGCTCCAGGGCCTCCCGGGCCCGCTCGTCCAGGGCCTCGCTCGAGCGCTCCACCGCCTCGCGGCCGACCTCTTCGACCCGGCGGGCCGCGTCGAGGCCGAACCACAGGAGCGGAGGCAGACTCAGGGCCAGGAACCAGGCGAGGAGCTTCCAAAAGAGGGGAACTCGGATGCGCATGACCTCGGGGAGGGGAGAAACGCGAGAGCCGGCGAACCCAGGATATCATCCCCCCGAGGCGGGAAGAAACGGGCTTCCAAGTAACTTCGGTCCACGGTCGGCGGTCTCGCGGTCGTCGGTCCCGTGGTCCAGACGGCCCCGGCGCACCGTGTGGCCGAGGCGGAAGTTATTGTTTCTGCAAACAGGCCGCGCGCCGCGCGGCCTACGGGAGCTTCCAAGTAACTTCGGCTGGGACGCTGGGAGGCTAGGAGGCTAGGGCGCGAAAATACTTTGCGATTCCAGCGTCATCGGCTGTTCCAACCTGTGGGAGCGGCTTCCAAGCCGCGGCGCCCTTTCTTTCGGGCCTTCGGCCCGGATCGCGCCTTGGAAGGCGCTCCCACACCGAGGCCCTGACTCGGACGTTACTGTCGTGCGCAGTGGGGCCCCGCCGGGGCCCTGGGGAGCTTCTCAGTAACTTCCGCTATGCGGCTGGGGGGACCGGCGGCTAGGCGGCTAAGAGCATTCGGGATTCCGGCGTCATCGCGCCTGCCGTATCGGAGACCGGAATTCAGAGGTCAGAGGTCTGAGCACCCCTGTCCTCTGTCGTCTGTCTTCTGGCACCTGGCACGATCTCCGGTCCCGTGGTCCACGCCGCGGCGGCCCCCCGTGTGATCGAAACCGAAAACCTGCTCGTCTTGCGGGCAGGTCGCCCCGCCGCCTACCAGGGCTTCCCAAGCGGTCCGAGCCCGGTGAGGCGTGGCAAGGTCATGGGCCGCACCCGGCCCTCCGCCGGCCCCCCGTTCCCGTAGCAGCGCCCGCGATCTGAGAATGTCTCTACCGTGTCGGCGCGCCGGGGCCCACGCCGCGCCGTCCCAGGCGGCGATCCAACTCGGCCAGGCCGGTCCGGTCGGGGTCGAACCGCACCTGGGCCCAGTCCCGGCCCAGGGCCTCCTCGACCCCACGCAGGAGTTCATCCAACCGGAGCCCGCCGTATTCTTGACCCACGGCCGACCAGTGGGCGCGGGCCCGATCGAAGCAGCGTTGGGCCCCGGTACGGTTCCCTCGATCCCGATGGAACAGAGCAGCGGCCAGGAGGGCCCACCCTTGGTAGAACTCCCGGTCGGAGCCCTCGGTCTCGTGGCGCAGCTCCTCAAAAATGCGCTGGGCCTCCAGGTACCGGCCCTGCTCGAACCGGGTGATGCCTTCCCGCAGTCTGGCGTCCATGGCACACCCCTCTCGCTCCAGTGGGGTCCGAACTCGAAATCCGGAATCTTACCAGGGTGCTCGGCCTTGGCCAGTGGCGCCCGGGGCACCGGTTCCCGGTCCCGAAACGAACGGCGGGGAGACCCCGATGGGAGTCTCCCCGCCGTTCGTTCGCTCGCACGAGGCTCAGGTCTCAACCGGAATCTTCCGGGGCTTCGCCTCCTCGGCCTTGGGCAACTCGAGCCGGAGCACCCCGTTTTTGAGGCTCGCCCGGATCCGGTCGGTATCGATGGCCTCGGTGATCCGGAACTGGCGGAAGAACGGGGTCAGGGTGAACTCCCGCACGAGCACCCGGCCCGGGGTGTCGCGCTCCACCCGGCCGTCGATCGTGAGGATCCCCTGCTCCACCTGGATCGTGAGCCCATCCTTCTTCACGCCGGGCAGATCCGCCAACACCACCAGCTTGTCGTCTTCCTCGTAGATGTCCACCAAGGGCACCGCGTACCGCTGGGGTTGCCGGGTCACCTCCTGGGTGGCCGCCGTCGCGGGCGCGGTCCCGGGAACCGTCCTCTCCACCGCGTTCATGGCTCACCTCCTCCGAAACATCGGTTTGTTAGCCCACCTCGATCGCGATCTTCCGCGGACGCGCCTCCTCTGCCTTGGGCAGCACCACCTGCAGGATCCCGTCCGCGTATACGGCCTTCACGTTGTTGGGGTCCACCTCGGCCGGCAGTTCCACGCTGCGGGTGAACCGGCCGGCCGCCCGCTCGTTCCGGTGGAACGCCTCGGGCTTCACCCCCTCGGGCGCCGGTTTCTCGCCCGAGATCGTCACCACGTTGTCTTTGACCGTGACGTCGAGGCTTGCCGGATCGACCCCCGGGGCCAGGGCCTCCACGATGAAGTGGTCGTCCTGCTCGGCCACGTTGACCCGGGGGTACCGCCGGGCCGCCACCCCCGGCATGAACTCCAGGGTCCATCCCTGGGTGGGCAGCACCCCCTCGAAGATCCGGTCCATCTCCTGTCGCAACCGCTCCAATTCCCGGAAAGGATCCCAAACCGCCATGGTCCACCTCCTTTCCCCCTTTTGGTTCGGGGAGTTCCGACTGGGGTTCCGTTCGCGGCGGAACCTAAGTCCGCGCCCCCGCGTTGGCAAGGGGGACCTTGGGATGCAAAAATGCGCCCGGGAAACGCCATGAGACCCTCTCCGCCCCGAAGGGAGATCTCCGTGTCGAACCGAACGAACTTCGTCTACGCGGCCGACGGCGCGGCGGCGCGCGAGGCGCTGGCCCAATTGGCCACGGCCTCGCGCCTCGCCGTGGACCTCGAGGCCGACAGCCTCCACAGCTACCGCGAAAAGGTTTGCTTGGTGCAGGCTTCCACCGAACGGGGAAACTGGATCCTCGACCCCCTCACCGACGACGGCTGGTTTCCGGCGCTCGCCCGGGTCCTCGAGGATCCCGGTGTGGAAAAGGTGGCCCACGGGGCGGATTATGACATCCGGCTCCTCAAGAAGGACCGGGGGGTATCGGTCCGAAACGTGTTCGACACCATGATCGCAGCCCAGTTCACGGGCCGGGCCCGGTTCGGCCTGGCGGCGCTCCTGGAGGAGTTCTTCGGGGTCCGGCTCGAAAAGAAGTACCAGCGGGCCGACTGGTCGGCCCGGCCGCTGGCGCGGGAACTCCTCGCCTACGCGGCCCTCGACACGGCGTACCTTCTGCCCCTGCGCGACCGTTTGGCCGCGGAACTGCAAACCCTCGGTCGCCTCGCCTGGGTCGAGGAGGAGTGTCGGCGGCTCGAGGCGGCCGAACCCGCCGGGGACCGCGGGCCCTCGGTGTGGAAGGTGAAGGGGGCCCACGGCCTGGCCCCGAGGGAGCTCGCGGTGCTCCAACGGCTCCTGGAGGTTCGGGACCGCTACGCCCGGGAGTGGGACCGGCCCGCCTTCAAGGTGCTCTCGAACCGGACGCTCATCGAATGGGCCGGCCGGCCGCCCCGGTCCCGGGGGGCCGTCCTCCAGACCGAAGGCGTGGGAAAGGCGCTTCTGGCGCGCCTCGCCGACGACGTGGTGGCTGCGGTGGAAGAGGCCCTGGCCCTGCCCCCCGAGGCATGGCCCCGGCGGGGAACCACGGCCTACGTCCCGCTCACGGAACGCGAGGAGGCCCGACTCAAACGGCTCAAACGGGCGCGGACCCGTCTCGCCAAGCGTCTCGGGCTCGACCCGGGGCTCCTCGTCAACTCCGCCACCCTGGAGCAACTGGCCCGCCTCGACCCGGCGGAAGCCCCCGGATGGCTCGCGACCAACCTGAAGGCCTGGCAGCAGGAGGTGGTGGGTCCGGAACTTCTCGCCGCGCTCTCGACCGCCGGTTGACAAGCGGGAGCCCCGCGCTAGCCTCGCTGGGGTAGCCACGGTGTCCCAACCCCTGCCATCGAGGAGGTGCGGCCATGGTGCGGGTGCTGATCGAGCGGAAGGTGAACCCTTCGATGCTGGAGGCGTACCAACTGGCGGTGCGGAACATGCGGGCCCACGCGGTGCACCACGAGGGCTACATCTCGGGGGAGACCCTGCGGGACGTGGCCGACCCCGACCACTTCGTGATCGTCTCCACCTGGGCCGACCGGGGGGCCTGGGAGCGGTGGGCCGCCTCGGAGGCCCGCCACCGGGTCATGGCGAACATCGCCCCCATGCTCGCCGAACCCGAGCGGATCACGGTGTGCGAGCCGGTGTGAGGCCGGCCCAGCCGGCCTCGATCCCCTCGCAGAAACGTCGCGCCGCCTCGGCCATGGCGGCCGGGTTGTACCCGCCCTCCAAAACCGCGAAGCAGCTCGCGCCGAGAGCCCGGGCCCGCAGGCCCACCATCCGGCCGATGGCGCCGTAGTCCTCGGTTTCCAGAAGCCCGCCCCAGTCCCGGGCGTGGCGGTCGAACCCGGCGGACACCGCGATCCAATCCCCCTCGAAGCCGGCGAGCGCGTTTGCTACCTGCCGCAGAAACTCGTCGCGGGTCATCCCCTCCGGGTTCCCGATCGCGACCCACGGTTCGCTCCCCAGGATGTTCACGGTGCCGTCCCCGAAGTGGAGATCGATGTCCAGGACGAGCGCCCGTTCCAGATCCCCCGAGGCCCTGCGGTCGGCGAGCGCGATGGCCAGGTTGTTGAGGTAGCAAAACCCCCAGGCCCGGTGCCGCGAGGCGTGGTGGCCCGGGGGGCGCACCAGGGCGAAGGCCGGCGCCTTCCGGGCCAGCCGCGCCGCCTCGATCGCGCCCCCCGCCGCGAGCGCCGCGATCTCCCACACCCCGCACCGGCGCACCCAGTCCAGGTGGTCCGCCGTGTGGCACCGGAGCACGGCCTCCTCCGGGGCCGGCGAAGGCTCCACCCACTCCCCGAAGCCCTCCAAAGCCCCCACGGTCGGCTCGAGCCGGCCGGCCCGCGCCGCAGGGTCCCCGGTGTACTCCTCGAGAAACCGCTCGCTCCAAACGATGTGCATGGGGACACCTCTTGAAGCCGAAAAGCGAGGAAACCGGAGGGGCCGGAGCCCCCCTCGATGCCCGAGCGGGTTCCCGCCTCCTGGGCGGGTAGAGCCCCCCTCGGCCGTGCCCGTCGCGAGGACCGCCCCACCTCCACAACTTCAGGTGAGCAGCCCACATCGATTCACGATTCCCGGCCCTATGCCGCCTCGCTGCCTCGCCGCCTCGCCGCCTCGCCGCCTCGCCGCCCAGCCGCCCAGCCGCCCAGCCGCCCAGCTGCCTAGCTGCCTAGCTGCCTAGCCGCCTCCACGCCTCCCAGTCCGGCTCGGGGTAGGTTTCGCGGCGCCAGCGAAGCCCCGCGTCCACGAGGGTGCCGGGGCCCGGCGCCGTAAAAAGCACCTCGAAAGCCCGGCGGAGAATCTCCAGATGCTGGTTTCGGTTCCCCGGCTCCCCCAGGGCGTGCCCGAAGGGGAACCGGAGGAACAGGGCCCGCGGCGGCGGCGTCTTCTCCGTGATCTGCCGCACGATCGAAAGGGCCACCGTGGCCACCCCGGCCGCCTCCACCGCCCGCGCCACCAGTCCCACGGACCGGTTGCAGATGCCTCAGGCGGGAACGAGGAGCGCGTAGTCCACCCCGGCGCGGGCGAGCCGCCCGGCCACCTCGGGTCCGGTCTTCCGGCGCAGGGTTTCCACATGGGGCCCGTCGATGTGCCCCATGAACGAATACGCCACCGGGTGAAGCGCCCCCACCGCGCCAGCGGCCACCGCCTCCCGGAGCCGCTCCACGGGGAGAACCAGGTTGAGGTCCTTCTCCGCGTCGGTGTGGTCGTAGTAGTCGTGGGTGATGGTGAGCGCCTCGGGCGAGGTATCCACCGGGATCTCCCGGAACGACGGGTCCCCCTCGGGGTCGGCCATGTCGAACGGCGGCTGGTCCCGAAGGTGCACGCCTCCGGTCGTGACGAGGGCCACGGTGGCCTCGGCCAGCGGCCGCCTCGCCGGCGTCCAGGGGACCCGATCCGGGTCCTTCTCGAGCCCTTGGGCCCACCGGGCGGCGAGCCCGGGAAACCGGGTGAACACCTTGGCGAGCATCCGGTCCTTCCATCCGCCCATCAGATTCCTCCTTCCGCGAGCCAGGCTTCCGCAATCCGCCGCGCGATCTCCGGGGCGTTGCCCCCGGCGCGGTTGTTCACGATCACCCCCACCTCGGCTCCCCGCTCGATCGCCTCCCGGGAAATCCGCACCGCATCCTCCACCATTCCCGGGGTCATCATGCCCTCCACCATGCGGTCGAAGGGGAACGCCCGGGCGTAGGCCTCCTCGTAGCGCACGCCCCGGGGGGTCATGAGCCGCAGGATCTGCCACCCCGAACCGCTTCGCACCCGCCGCCCGCCCCGGGCCCACTGGACCCGCAGGGGCGGGAGCCAGGTCCAGTGGGAGAGCACCTGGCCCACCCCGTGGGCGGCGAGCACCTCCAACACCGGCGCCGAGAGGTACGCCTCGGTGCGAAGCTCCACGTGGAACCGCCCGGTGGGCGGCAGCGCGGAGAAAAACCGGTCGAGCCCCTCGGCCACGCGCTCGGGCGGCTCCCGGTTGCGGCTTCGCTGGTACTCCTGCTCGAACACCACGGCCCGGAGCGCCGGTCCCAGGAGCCCCTCGGCCGGCTCCCAGAACCTCCGCCGGAACCCCTCGGCGTCGAGGTACGATTCGTTCGAAACGTACCGCCCGCCCGTGAGAAGTTTCTGGGCGAAGAACATCTGGGGAGCCTTGAGCACGAAGCCCGCCCCCGCCGGGGCAAACTCGGCGTATCGCCGCAGCACCCGCAGGGTCGGGGTCGGCCTGCCGTCCACCTCGAGGAGAGGGGCGTAGAACGTGTAATCGATCTCCAGCAGGTCGAAGTGCTCGAAGTACTCGGCCACGCTTTCCACCGGAAGCACCTCTTCCGTGAAGCGCTGGCCCGCCAGCCGTTTCGTGCGGCGTTGGATCCGGCCCTCGTACCGGCCCGGCGTATAGATCTGGCCGATCCACCCGGCGTACCGGTCGCTCGCCGTGCCCAGGTGGAGGCGCGGGTGGAGCCCCCGGAAAACATACCGCGACGGATCGGGGGTGAGGCTCACGGCGGCAAACTCCTTGTTATTACCTTCAAACGCATCGCCGGCGGCGGGTGGGGGACTGGTTCCGGCCGGGCGCGAGTGCGGCACCCGATCGCCGCGC
The DNA here is from genome assembly GCF_054681715.1 of Deferrisoma sp. Lineage (NCBI taxonomy): Bacteria > Pseudomonadati > Thermodesulfobacteriota > Deferrisomatia > Deferrisomatales > Deferrisomataceae > Deferrisoma > Deferrisoma sp. Next base: position 63,009 of record NZ_BAAHFQ010000003.1, on the reverse strand, counting down.
CTTTCCATGCCGTTGTCGGCTCGGCAGGCCGGGGCGACGGTGGCGGACGTTCCGGATCTTGCAAAGTGATCCAAGCGTGGTGAGGGCGCGGCGAGGTAAGGGGCCGCACCCGGCTCTCCACCAGCCCCCCACCCGCGGGTTGCCGCAGCAACGACGGGGAACTGACCTTACTTTCGTTGGGCTTAGTGCCTGGGCGGCGAGGCGGCCGGGCGGCTGAGAATCCTTGCGTTTCCAGCGTCGTCGCATGCACCGGTCCGTTCTCTCGAACACGATAGCCCCCCGATGGGTCGCTGGCATGGGGTCTGTCGGGGCGATGATTCGGCACCATCGCTGCCGGATGGTACACTCCCCGCCGGTGGCGGCCTCGTATCCGGAAACCGTTCCCCCAGGGTGGCACAGGCAAATGGCCCCGGAACCCCAGCGGGTTTCTTCGCCTAGTGGTCCGTCTCACAAAAAAACATGCACATTGCGGCGGTGGGGCTGGGGGTCCGACGAAGCGCGACGGCCGAGCAGCTCGGGCCGCCCGGCGCCAGGGAAGCGGCCGCGGCGCGTGCCCTCACGCGCCGCAGCGGACCGCGCCGAGGCGGCCCCTGCGAGGCCGTTCAGCGAAGGAGGGGCCCCAGCCCCACCCCTTAGAAAAACTACGGGATTTCGGAAACGCCTCACTAGCTGCCCGGCCGCCCCGCCGCCCAGCATCGCAGGGAACCCCGGCCCGGTCGGCCGCATCCAAGCAACTTCGGTCGCCGGTCCCCGGTCGGCGGTCTCCGGTCCCGTGGTCCAGACCGCGGTGGCCCACCGTGTGGCCGAGGTGGAAATCATTGTTTCTGCGAACAGGCCGCGCTCCGCGGCCTACGGGAGCTTCCAAGGAGGAAGCCGACGCCACCCCTTAGACTAGCCGATGGATGATTCGGTTTCAGCCCGCGGAGGAGAAACGATGCCCGAACGTCCCGTGGATCCCGTGTGCCGGATGGAGGTCGACCCCGAGGCCCCGCCCGGGGGAACGGCCGAACACGAAGGCGCGACGTACTACTTCTGTAACCCGCGGTGCCGTGAAAAGTTCCTCGCCGACCCCGACGCGTACCTTCGCCCGCCCCCGGGCCTTCCGGCGGACGAACCTGGGAAGAGCGTGGACCCCGTCTGCGACATGACCGTGGACGAGGCGGCGCCGAAGGGGGGAACCGCCGACCACGCCGGCCGTCGGTACTACTTCTGCAACCCCCGGTGCCGGGAGAAGTTCCTCGCCGACCCCGAGGGGGTGCTCGCGGCGTTTCGGGCCCGCCGGGAGGCCCCCGCCGCCGAGGAACCGCCGAGCACGGAACCCGCGGCCGTAGGCACCGGCCTCGCCAAGGAGATCCTCGACCTCACCGGGATGAGTTGCGCGGCCTGTGCCGCGGCGATCGAACGCAGCCTCGGGAAGACCCCCGGGGTAGCCCGGGCCAACGTGAACTTCGCCGCGTCGAAGGCCTACGTGGAGTTCGACCCCTCCCGCGCGAGTCGGGAGGCCCTCGTGGCCGCCGTGCGGGCCGCCGGGTACGACGTGCGCGAGGAGGAGGCCCTGCGCCGGGCCGAACTCCACGTGACCGGTCTCGCCACGGCGGCCGACGCGGAACGGCTCGAGGCGGCGCTTCGGCGGCTCGACGGCGTGGACGAGGTCCGGGTGGTGCTCGCCACCGGAACCGTCCGGGTCGCCTACGACCCCAAACGGGTGCGGGTGTCCCGGATGATCGAGGCCGCCTCGCGCCTCGGGTACACGGCCGCCCCCGCGGAGGGGCGAGACGCCGAGGCCGAACTGCGGGCCCGGGAGGTGCGTACCTTCCAGCTTCGGCTGGCCGCGGCCTGGGCCTTCGCCCTGCCCCTTCTCTACCTCGCCATGGGGCCCATGGTGGGGCTGCCGGTGCCGCCGTGGCCCGAGCGCACGCTCGGCTGGATCCAGTTCGCCCTGTGCACCCCGATCGTGATCGCGGGCTGGAACTTCTACCTGAACGGCGGCAAGGCCCTGTGGCACGGCGCCCCCAACATGGACAGCCTGGTGGCCATCGGCACGGGCACGGCCTATCTATACAGCCTATACCAAACCCTCTGGGGCGGGGGACACCTCTACTACGAGACCGCGGGGCTCCTCATCGCCTTCATCCTGCTCGGGAAAACCCTCGAGGCCGTGGCCAAAGGCAAAACGAGCGAGGCCATCAAGAAGCTGATGGGGCTCCAGCCCAAAACGGCCCGAGTGGTGCGCGATGGCGCCGAGATCGAGATCCCGGTGGAAGAGGTGGAGGTGGGCGACCGGGTGAGGGTGCGGCCCGGGGAGAAGATCCCGGTCGACGGCCGGGTGATCGAGGGCCACTCGGCCGTGGACGAGTCCATGCTCACCGGTGAGTCCATGCCGGTGGAGAAACAGCCCGGGGACGTCGTGATCGGCGGCACCGTGAACAAGACCGGCACGTTCCTGTTCGAGGCGACCCGGGTGGGAAGCGAGACGGCCCTGGCCCAGATCATCCACCTGGTGGAGGAGGCCCAGGGCTCCAAGGCCCCCATCCAGAACCTGGCCGACCGGGTGGCCCGGGTGTTCGTGCCGGCGGTGGTGGCGATCGCGGTGCTCGCGTTCCACGCCTGGATGACCCCAGCCGGGGCCGACCTGGGCCAGGCCCTGAGCGCCTTCATCGCGGTGCTCATCATCGCCTGCCCGTGCGCCCTGGGCCTCGCCACGCCCACCGCGGTCATGGTGGGCACGGGGAAGGGAGCCGAGCTCGGCATCCTCTTCAAGGGCGCGGCGGCCCTCCAGCGGGCCGGCGACGTGGACACGGTGGTGTTCGACAAGACGGGCACCCTGACCCGGGGGGAGCCCGTGGTGACCGACGTGGTGCCCCTGGCCGACCGGGACGAGGCGGAGATCCTCCGGCTCGCCGCCGCCGCCGAGCGCCGCTCGGAGCACCCCCTGGCACGGGCCCTCCTCGACGCCGCCGAGGCCCGCGGCATCCCCCTGCCCGAACCCGAATCGTTCGAGGCAGTCCCCGGCGGGGGCATCCGGGCGCGGGTCGAGGGAACGGAGATCCGGGTCGGGTCCCGGCGGTTTCTGGAGACCGAGGGCGTGGACCCGGGCGCCGCGGGCGGGGCTCTCGACCCCCTGGAGGCCGAGGGGAAGACGGCGCTCCTCGTGGCCGCCGACGGCCGGGTGCTCGGGGTCGTGGCCGTGGCCGACACGCCCAAGGAGCACGCGGCCGAGGCCGTGGCCGCGCTCCGGCGGCTCGGGGTGCGCACCGTGCTCCTCACCGGCGACAACCGGCGGACGGCCGAGGCCGTGGGCCGGCAGGTGGGCATCGGTGAGGTGCTGGCCGAGGTCCTGCCGGCCGACAAGGCGGCCCGGGTCCGGGAACTGCAGGCCCAGGGGCGGGTGGTGGCCATGGTGGGCGACGGGATCAACGACGCCCCGGCGCTCGCCCAGGCCGATGTGGGCATCGCGATCGGAAGCGGCACCGATGTCGCGATCGAGTCGGCCGACGTGGTGCTCGTGCGCGACGATCTGCGGGACGTGGTGCGGGCCATGGATCTTTCGCGCTACACCCTGCGGAAGATCCGCCAGAATCTCTTCTGGGCCTTCGTGTACAACACGGTGGGGATCCCCATCGCGGCCGGGGTGCTCTACCCGTTCACCGGGTGGCTCCTCAACCCCGTGATCGCCGGGGCGGCCATGGCGTTTTCGAGCGTGTCGGTGGTGACGAACTCGCTCACCATGCGCCGGTACCGGCCACCGCTGTGACGGGGAAGGCTGGAACGCTGGAAAGCTGGAAAGCTGGGAGGCTGGGAGGCTCGAACCCACCGGTTGCATTCCACGTGATCCGAGAGTCCGACGAACGTGGGGGCGCTGCGCCTTGATTCGAGGGGAACCCCAATGCCACAGTACCGCACGGCTGGGGGGCCGACGGAGGGGATCGGAACCCCTTGCGCGCGCTCCTGCGCGTTTGGACCACCCGTGACGAGAAAGGAAACGCCATGAACCGGCGCTACGTTCATCTCTTGTTCGTCCTGGTGTGCGCGGGGATCCTGTTCGTGCTGTTTCGGGCCCCGCCGGTCTCGACCCCCCGGCTTCCGGCCGACGCCACCCACGCCGACCGGAAGAACTACCCGGCCTGCCCGGGCTGCCACGGCCCCGAGGCCGAGGCCGCCATGCCCGAGGACCATCTGGGCCCCGACGCCCAGGTCCGGCCCGACCATCTCAAGTGCTACTTCTGCCACAAGCCGCAGGAGGGATAGCACGTGCGGACGGAGGACCGCGCGGACGCTGGGACGCGCGGACGTGCGGACGGAAGACCGTGCGGACGCTGGGACGTGCGGACGGAACGTCCTAACGTCCTAACGTCCCACCGTCCTAACGTCCCAGCTTGTCACCCAAATCCAGCACCTCGCGCCGGCCCACCGGCACCCAGCGGTCGGTGTCGCCCTCCCGCTCGAACTCCACCCGGAGGATGCCGTCGGAACCCGGCTGCCAGGGTTTGCGGAAGAGTTCCTCCAGGGTGAGCGCCCGGCGGAAGAACAGTTCGTACGGGTAGCGCACCGCGGCGCGGCCTCCGGCGGCGGCCTCCTCGCACTCGGGCGGCCCGTACACCCGGTACGCCTGCCCGGGCCCCCGGTGGCAGGCGTGGGCTCCCAGCTCGAAAAAAACCGTCTCCTCCACGCCGGCCGGGGCTTCGGGCGTCGAGGTCCGGATCGCCTCCTGCTCGGCGTTGAGCCCATCCCGGTAGGCCCGGGCCGCCGCCTCGAGCCCCGGAGGGCACGGGGCCGCCCCGGCCGCTGCCGCGCCGAGGATAAGGCCGAGGAACAGCAGCATCCCTCGCCGCCACACGTTCCCACCCCGCGCCGTCATTCGGTCTCCTCCCGGAGCCCGTAGCGCTCCCGGACCCGGAAACTGAGTTCGCGCAGGAGTTCGTAGCAGGCCTCCACGGTAGCCTCCTTGTCCGGGTTCACCAGGGCGCAGGTGGCGGGGAGCAGGAGGCTCCGGGGCAGCAACACCTCCCGGGTAAGGCCTGCGGGCTCCAGCGCGTCCCAAAGCCGCTCCAGGTGATCCAGGAGCGCGGTCAGATCCGTGGCCCGGTACTCGTCGTAGTTGGCCGGCACGATGCCCCACCCGATCACCCCCCCGGACTCCAGGAACCGCCGGAGGCTCGGGGCGTAGTTCACGAACCGCTCCCCGCTGCCGAAGGCGTTGAAGCTCAACACGTCCATGGGGGTGTTGAGCAGGAAATCCCAGTCGGGGTTTCCGCACAGGTGGACGCCCCGGCGCCCCTCGATCAGCGAGAAGAACGTGTCCAGATCCTGCCGGGCCTGGGTGTCGGTGTACCCGGCCAGGGCCGAGAACAGGAACTCGAGCCCCGGCTCGTCCACGAACATGAACGCGTTGGGGTTCTTGGCCCGGAGCTCCTGGCCCATCACGTTCACCTTCCGGGCGAGGAACTCGATCAAAAGCCCCCGCACCTCGTCGTCGTAGATCAGCGGCCGGTCGGATTCGTCCTTCACGCTGAACCCGAACGAGATCGGCCCCTCCATCTGCCCCCGGATCGCCGGGCGATCGGCCAGGTCGAGCTCCAGGAAACGGCGGTACACCACCGAGTACCGTTCCGACAGGCGGTAGAGATCGGGGTCGTCCATCCGTTCCAGGAACGCGGGGAGCTCCTCGTAGAACCGCTCGGTGGAAAAGTCGATCCGCCGATTCTCCACGTCGATCCGCACCCCGGGGAAGTTCTCGGACACCTGGACGTACATGTCCTCGTAGTAGGAGAGCCGGGGCAACTGGGGCCAAAACGGGATGTCCAGGCTCAGCGCGACCTCCAGGGCCCGGTCCACGTCGGTGTGGGGCAAAATGCCCATGGCGGTGGTGAGGCAGTTTCCGGGAATCGGCACGGTGGGACTCCTCGCACGTAACTTCCGCTAGGCGGCCGGGCTGCTTGGCGGCTAGGCGGCCAAACGCTTACGGGACTCCGGCGTTGCCATCCGTCCCAACCTGTGGGAGCGGCTGCCGTATCGGGGGCCAGAATTCAGAGGACCGATGTCAGAAACCCTCTGTCCTCTGTCTTCTGGTACGGTCGACGGTCGACGGCCTCCGGTTCCGTGGTCCAGACGGGGGCGCGTCACCGTGTGGCCGAGGCAGAAGTTATTACTCCGGCGGCTAAATAGCCACGGTCGGGGGGCATGGGGCCTGCTGGAGCGCCGGGCGTGGCTCCTACAGTCGCTGCTTCCGGCACTCAGCCAACGACTGGGACTCTTCCGGCCCAGTGGGCTGACGAAAACGCCTAGAGCTCCTGAGTGGTTCCGTCCATCCGGCTGAGTGCCGGATGCAGCGTAAGCCGGATGCCGCACTCACGCACGGCCGGAAGCAGGCCCCATGCCCTCGCGATCTCCTCGCGCGCCTGTATTGACGCCGGGTTGATATTGTTTCTGCGAACAGGCCGCGCCCTGCAGCCTGCCGATGCTTCCATCCTACCCCGGTTTGCGCCGAAACGCACACCGAACCGCTCCCGGATCGGGCTCGCGCCCCGCGCGGTGGCGTGGAGACCCCCAGTTCCGGTACCCTTCCGGGGAACGTAGGCGACCCAGACCTTCCCCGCGGAGGGAATCGGACCCCCTGTCTGCGATGGCAGCCCGCGCTCAGACGTAACCATTCGTAACCGTTGCATCCCGGAGAAGTTTGGCCTCCCAGCTTCCCAGCCTCCTGGCATCCCGGCATACGATGACCGTTCTCGACCGATACCTTCTTCGGCTGTCCCTGCCCACCCTGGCCGTGAGCCTGGTGGTGCTGGCGTTCGTGCTGGTGATGCACCGCATGTTTCTCCTGGCCGACCTGGTGGTGGCCCGGGGGGTGCCCCTCGGCACGGTGGCGCGGCTCATGGGGCTTGCGCTTCCGGCGCTCCTGCCGCTTCTTTTGCCCGTGAGCCTACTGGTGGCCGTTCTCCTCGCGGCCGGCCGCTTGAGCCTCGACAACGAGGCCGTGGCCCTGCGGGCCCTCGGCGTGAGCCTCGCCCAGACGCTTCGTCCGTTCGGGCTCGTGAGCCTCGCCGTGGCGGTGGCGGCCGCGGCCGTGAGCCTCTGGGGGCAGCCGGCCGCGGCCCGGGCCTTCCGGCAGGAGCTCTACGACGCCGTCAAGAACCGGGTGGGGCTCACGGCCCAGGCCGGCGCGTTCACCGAGGTGGCCCCCGGCATCACCCTTTACGCGGGGGGAAGCCGGGACGGCGGCCGGGAACTCGAGGACCTCTTCCTCGTGGTGGAACGGGGCCCGAGACCCGTCTGGATCGCGGCCCGGCGGGGACGGCTCTGGGCCGAGGGCCGACGGCTGTCCCTCGACCTCGCGGAGGGGGAGGCCCACGAGTCCCAGGGCCCCGGCAAACCCTACCGGCGGGTCCGGTTCCGCCGGTACCGGGTGGACCTGCCCCTGCCCGCCGTGACGCCGGACCCCGACGTGGAAGAGATGACCACCCCGGCCCTCTGGGCCGCCGCGGCCCGGGGCGACCGGGAGGCCCGGTTCGAGCTCCACCGCCGGCTCTCCGTTCCCGTGGGGTGCGTGCTCCTCGGGCTCCTGGGCGGGTGTCTCGGGTTCCACCACTCCCGGTTCGGCAAGGGCCGCGGCTACGTGCTGGCCCTCGGGGTTCTGGTGATCTACTACGCGCTTCTCACCGTGGCCAAGGCGCTCGCCCGGTCCTCCGCGTTCCCGCCGGAGCTCGCCGTTTGGGGCGGTACCGCCGTGCTCGCCGGCCTCACCGCCTTCGCCTACCACCGGAAAAACCAGGAGCGGCCCCTCCCCCTGGAAGAGGGCCTCGAGGGGGCGTGGCTGGCGCTTCGCGCTCGGCTTCGCAGGGAGGGGGGGCCGTGAAGGTCCTGGACCGGTATCTGGCCGGCCGGTTTTGGTCCTTCTGGGTTCCCGTGGCCGGGGGCTTTCTGGCGCTCTTCCTCGTGGTGGAGGTGTTCGAGAAACTACGGATGATCCTCAAGTACTCGCCCCGGCCCTCGGACATGGCCCTCTTTTTCGCCGCGAGAATCCCCTGGATGCTCACCCAGATCCTCCCCATGACCGGGCTTTTGGCCACGGCCTTCGCCCTCACCGGACTCGCCCGCCGGGGGGAACTCGCCGCCCTTCGGGCCGGGGGGCTTTCGCTTCGCCGGCTGGCCGTGCCGTTCGTGGGCGCGGGGCTCGTCCTCACCGCGGGCCACGCCGTGCTCCAGGAACTCGTGGCCCCGCGGGGGTTCGCGCTGGCCCACGAGATCAAGAACGTCCGGATCAAGGGAAAGTCCGCCGCGAGCCTGGCGCGCACCACCGACGTGTGGCTTCGGGTGCCGGGGGGATTCCTCCACGTGGACCGGATCGATCCCGGGGAGAACCGACTCCAGGGCGTCGAGTGGGTGCGGGTGGAAGGGGGCGCGATCCGGGAACGGCTCACGGCCGCCTCGGCCCGCTGGACCGGGGAAACCTGGGTGCTCGAAAAGGGGGAGCGGCGGCGGTTCGACGCGGGGGGCGGGTTCGGGGCCGAACCGTTCGAGAGCCTCGCCTGGGACCTGGGGGTGCGGCCCGAGGACCTCGTGATCGAGGACCTCTCGGCCGACGCCCTCACCTGGCGGGACCTGCGGCGCCGCATCGCGCGGTACCGGGCCCGGGGCTTCGACACCCTGGACCTCGAGGTGAGCCTGTGGGCCAAAACGGCCCTCCCCGCGGCCACGGCGCTCCTGCCGTTCCTGGGGTTCGCGTTTTGCGTGGGCGGCCCGCCCCGGGCCTCGGGCCACCGGGGGTTCCTTGCGGCGCTCGGGGCGGCCGTGGCCTTCGGCCTCGCCCAGGCGGTGTTCCTGGCCCTCGGCCGCACGGGCGCGCTGCCGCCGCCGCTCGCGGCCTGGCTCCCGGTGGCGGCCTTCGCCCTCGCGGGGGCGTGGCGGCTCCGGCGGGCCGAGGCGACCCGCTGACGCCCCCTACCCCCCGCGCCCCTCGAACTTCAGCGTGGCCTGCACCCAGAACGGGGTCCCCAGGGTCCGGAACGGGATCACCAGCACCGGCCGGTCGCTGGGGTAGAGGATCTTGTGGCGCTCGCCCACGGCCACGGTGGGGGTGCTCAGCTGGAACCGCACCCCGAGCTTGTCGTAGGCCCGCTTCACACCCCCCGTCACGATGTTCGCGAGTTCCCCCACCGCGTCGGCGATCCCCGGGTCGTCGTCGGCCACCGACTCCCCCAGCAGGGCCTCGCAGATCCGGCGGGCCAGGGCACGGGGAAACGAAAGGGCCACGGCGCCGGTCACGTCGCCGGTGATCCCGATCAGGCCGCTTACGTCGGCGAGGGCCAAAAAGCGATTCTCTATCTTCGGCTGCCCGCGAACGACCTCGAGCCCCGCCATGGTGTCGAGGGCGCTCACGGTGGCCGAGAGGAACGGGTTCACGAACCGAACGTCCACCTCACCCCTCCCCGGCCCGGCCCAGGGCCCGGTTCACCGCCGCCAGGAGTTCCGCACGACGGAAGGGTTTCCGAAGCGTCTCCACGTCGCCGAGGGCCCGGGCCGTCTCGAGGAAATTCAGGTGGCCCCGGGGGCCGCCCCCGGAGATCGCGAGCACCCGGGCCCCGGGGTCGAGTTCCCGCACCTCCACGATGAGGGAGAGCCCGCCCCGCACCGGCATGAGGAGATCGGTAACCACGAGATCGGGCCGGTGTTCCCGAAAGGCCCGAAGGCCCTCTTCGCCGTCGGCGGCCACGACCACCTCGTGCCCGGCCCGGGTGAGAAGCTCGCCCAACACCCGGCGCACTTCCTCCTCATCGTCCACCAAGAGGATCTTCGCCATGTCACGCCTCCATCGCCGCCTCGGCGCGTCCTTCGTCCCTTCGTCCCGCGAGCGCCTCGGTCAAAGCCTCGAGCACGGCCCGGGCCGTGAACGGCTTCAGGAGCACCCGAACGCCCAACTCCGTCGCGGCCGCCCGGGCCTCTTCCCGATCGTACCCGGTGCAGAGCACCGCCGGAAGCTCGGGCCGCACCTTTCGCATCTGTCGCAGCACCTCCACCCCGTCGATCCCCGGCATGGCCTGATCGGTCAGGACCGCCGCGATCCCTGCCGGGTCCCGGTAGAACGCCGCCAGGGCCTCCCGCCCGCTCGAGTGGGCCAGCACCCGGTACCCGGCGGCCCGCAAGATGTCGGCCAGCACCTCTCGCACCCCCTCCTCGTCGTCCACCAGGAGCACGAGTTCGCCCCGCCCGCGGGTTACCGGCCCTCCGGCGGCCGAAGCCGCCCGAAGGGCCGGCACGAACACATGGAACGTGGTCCCCCGGCCCACCTCGGAGCGTACGTCCACGAAACCGCCCCAGGCCTTGACGATCCCGTACACCGAGGCGAGCCCCAACCCGGTTCCCTGGCCCACCTCCTTTGTGGTGAAGAACGGGTCGAAGATGCGGGGCAGCACCTCGGGCGGGATGCCGCACCCCGTGTCCGAGACCGTGAGCCGCAGGAACCGACCCGGCCGGACCCCGGGCCACCGCGCGGCCAGGTCGTCGTCCACCTCGGCATCCCGAATCGCCACCTCGATCCGGCCTTCGCCCTCCGGCAGGGCGTGGCCCGCGTTCGTCACCAGGTTCATGACCACCTGTTGCACCTGGACCGGGTCGGCCTCCACCCGGTCGTCCTCGACCTCCCGCCGGTAGCGCAGATCCACCCGGGGCGTCAACCCGGGCCGGAGAAGCTCCACGGCCTCCTCCACGGCTTCCCCCAACCGGATGGGCCGCGGATCCCCTTCGGGCTCCCGGCTAAAGGCGAGCATGCGGCGCACCAGCTCCCGGGCCCGCTCCGAGGCGCTGAGGATCCGTTCCAGATACCCCCGAAGCCGCCCGTCCCCGGCCAGATCGAGCCCCAGTTCGGCGTAGCCGACCACGGCCACGAGGATGTTGTTGAAGTCGTGGGCGATGCCTCCCGCCAGCGTGCCCAGGGCCTCGAGCTTCTGGGCCTGCCGGAGGTGGCGTTCCAGCTCCTCCTCGCGGGTCACGTCGAGGGCCACGGCCACCCGGTGCGACACCTCCCCCGAGACCGCGCGCACCGGCGACACCGCCACCGCCACCCGCCGGCGGTCCCCGTCCGTGCCCGGCACGTCCAGCCGGGCCCTCCAGACCTCGTCCTCCCTGTGCCCGGCCCAGAGGCCTTCGGGTAACCCGCCCGGGAACAGGTTTCGGAACGCCCGGTTCCCGTACAGCATCCTACCGCCGGGCCCCAACACCGCGAGGCCCTCGGCGGCCTGGTCCACGGCGGTCTCCAGCATCCGACGCGCCCCTTCGGCCTCCTCGAGGTCGGTCAGGTCCTGGATCGTTTCCACCACGGCCAGAAGCCGCCCCTCGGCGTCCCGCACCGGCGCGGCGTCGAACACGATGAACCGCCTCTTCCCGTTCAGGTTTTCGTACCACCCCTCGGCCCGGAGCCCCTGGGGGGCCAACGGCGACGGCCCCCACCGGGGGTACCAGCGGCCGGCCTCGATCTCCCGTCCCTCCCGCACGAGGTCGGCCAGGGTGGGCCGGGGCGCCGGGTAAAACCCCCGCCAGGCCTCCGCCGTGCCGATCACCGCGTCGGCCGGCACCCCGGTGAGCCGCTCGGCCGCCCGGTTCCACGCGATCACCCGGCCTCCGGGGTCCTGCACGAAGGCCGCCACCGCGAGCGACGCCACGAGCCGCTCGCCGAAGTCCTTGGCCTCGCGCAGGGCCCTCTCGGCCCTCCTTCGCTCCGTAACATCCTGGTACGAAACCAGAAATCCGCCGTCCGGCAGAGCCACAGCGTAGGCCTCGACCTCCCGGCCGTCCCGGCGGGGCGTGAGGAGGGTCTTCCGGCCCTCCCGCCGGGCCGCCTCCAGGTGGTCGGCCCGCAGTCTCGCGAGATCGTCCTCCTGGCTTGGGTCGTAGATGCCCCGGTTGCAGGCCCACCGAACCATGGCCTCGAGGGTGGGCTCGCTCCAGAGCACATCCTCGGGAATCCCCCAAAGTTCCCGGTAGCGGCGGTTGTGGTACCGGATCCGGTGATCGGGAGCCAACACTAAGATCCCGTTTTCCGCGTGGTCCAGCACCGTGGAGAGGAGCGCCCCGAGCTCCGCCTCTCGCCGGGAGCGCTCCACGATCGGCCCCACGTCCCGCAGCACCACGAGCCGGCACCGGGTTTCCCCGAACTCCGCAGGGGCTGCGGTCGCCTGCACCCAGGTCGTCCGGCCGGTCAGAGTGATCCGGAACGCCCCCTCGCCCGCGGGCACGGGCGGGGCATCGAAAGCCGCCCCGGCAACGTCCCCCAGCACCTCTTCGAGCGGCACCCCCGCCGCGGTCCCCGCCGGGCGGCCGCACCAGAGCTGGGCTGCACGGTTGGCCCACAGGACCCGCCGGGACGCCTCGTCCACCAGGAACACCGCGTCGGGGGCGGCATCGAGGATGCGGCGCAGACGCAGGTCCGCGCGGTGCTGCTGCCACCGTGCGCGCCGCCGGAGTTCCTCGAACGTGAACCCCAGGGCCACCAGGGCCACGGCCGAAAGGGTGAACGCCATGCCCGCCAGCCTCGCCGTGCGTACACCGGAGAGGTCGGCCCGCACCACGACCCACCGTCCCACCCGGTCCCAGCGGGCCGCCGCCACCTCCGGGCCGGCCGGCGGCTCCTCCGGGAGTTCGTAGTCCCCCGGCGGAAGGGGAGTGCAGCGCCGGCCCGCGGGGGAATCCCGACACACCGCCCCGTCCGTCACGACCCACCGGCCGCCCTCCCCCGCCTCGGCAGGCGGCTCCCCGAGGGAAGTTGCCACCTGGTCCAGGGCGGCGACCCAGGCCTTGGCGAGGCGGGCGGTCTCGCGCATGTGGGCCGACCACTCTCTCCGCCCCAGCGCGGCGGTGCCGGCCCAACCGGCGGCCAGAATCAGCACCATCGTCACGGCAGCCACATCGGCCACCCGGGTCCCGCCCCTTCGGGCCGACAGTGCTCGGCCCCTCCACCAGTTGGCACCGGCGGCTCCCCAGGCGAGAAGGGCCTCCGCCGCCTCGGCCGGCAGGCCCAACGCGCCCCACGCCTCCACGGCCCCCCATGCCGCCACCATCGCCCACCCCGGGGTTCCCAGGAACGCGCGCGCGGCCCGCCAGCCCCCTGCACCGAGCCCCAGGAGGGTGCCGCCCCATGGAATCCAGGCGGCGGCGCCAAGCCACCGGCCCGCCACTGTCCCCGGGCCGCCCGGGAGAAGGGGGGCCCACGCCGCCAGGGCCGCTGTCACGCCGAACGCGCCGAGCCACCAGGCGAGCCCCCGCTCGCCACGGGGGCGCTCCACGGCGAGGGCCGTGCCCAAGGCTACGAGGCCCCAGGCCACGCCCTGGAGAAACCGGAGATACTCGGCATCCATCGGGTCTCACCCTCCGTCGGTGTCGGGCACGGGCTCGTAGTACACCTGCCGCAGGTGCCGGCGGGCGACGAACCGGCGGCTCACCCCGGTCAGGAACTCCGAGGCGCCGATCAGAAGGGCGCCCCAGGGCTCTAGGACGTCGGCGATCCGGTCGAACAGCCCCTTCCGGTCCTCGGGCCGGAAGTAGATGGCCACGTTCCGGCACAGCACGATGTCGAACCGGCCCAGGAAGGCGAACGGTTCCAGGAGGTTGAGCTTCCGGAACCGGCACAGGGCCCGGACCTCGTCGGTCACCTGCCAGGTGGAGTGGCCCACGGGCCGGAAGAACCGCTCCCGGTACCGCGGCGGCAGGCCCCGCTCCACCTCGAAGGCGCTGTAGCGCCCGGCGCTCGCCCGGCCCACGGCGGCGCTCGAGATGTCGGTGCCCAGGATGGTCACCCCCACCCCCGGCGCCGCGTCCAGGACCTCGCGGCACACCATGGCCACGCTGTAGACCTCCTGGCCGAACGAGCAGGCGGCGCACCAGATCCGGATCTGGGGCGCGAGGGGGCCCGACCCCCGGGCCCGCTTTCGGTCGATCAGGTCGGGCAGCAGCTTGTGCCGGAGCAACTCGAACGGACCCTGGTCCCGGAAGAACAGGGTCTCGTTCGTGGTCATGGCGTCCACGAACCGGTGGACGAGGGATTTGCTCCGGTCGTGTTTCAGGCGGTAGAGGAACTCGCTGTACGAGGCGCAGCCGAGCTCCTCGAGCAGGCTCCCCAGCCGGGTCTCCACCAGGTACGCCTTCGCCGAGTCGAGATGGATGCCGGACACCTCGTACAGGAACTCCGCGAGCACCCGGAACTCCTGGGGGGTGATCCGGGGGCGCTTCGCCGCCCCCATCCGCCCGGTCACTCGCCCCATTCCGGCCCGGCGCCCCAGGGCCCGGGCCTCACCGCCCGCCGGATCTCCTCGGCCAGCCGGTCGAGCGGCACCACACGGTCGGCCACCCCGGCCTCCACGGCCGAACCGGGCATTCCCCACACCACCGAGGTCGCCTCGTCCTGCACCAGGGTGCGGCACCCGTTTTGTTTCATCCGGGTGAGCCCCTCGGTGCCGTCCCGGCCCATACCGGTCATCACGACGCCCACGGCCCGGCCCGCGAAGTACTGGGCCACCGACCGGAACAGGTAGTCCACGGCCGGCCGCACGGCGTGCTCCGGCGGGTCGCGGGTAAGCCGCAGGACCCGGCTCAGGCCGTCCACCCCGGCCACAACCTTGAGGTGAAACCCGCCCGGCGCGATGAGGACCCGTCCCGGCTCCACCCGCTCGCCGTCCCGGGCCTCCCGCACCTCCAGGGGGCATTTGCGGTCGAGGCTCTCGGCCAGGGACGCGGTGAACATGGGCGGCATGTGCTGGACCACGAGGATCGGCACGCCGAAATCGGCCGGGAACCCTGGAAGCAGCCTTGCCAGCGCGTTGGGCCCCCCGGTCGACACGCCCACGGCCACCACATCGGCCCCCTGCCAGGCCCGCGCCTCCGCCGGGGCCGGACGGGGCCGCGGGGCCGGGCGGGTGGAGGGGCGCGGGCGGACGAGGGCGTCCCGCCGGGCCCGGAACACCTCGATCTTCTTTTGCAGCTCGGCCCGAAGAAACGCCCGGTTCACCGCGGCCGAGGCCTCCTGGGGCTTCGGCACGAAATCGAGCGCGCCGAGCTCCAGGGCCCGCATGGTGAGCGCCCCGCCCCGCTGGGTCAGGGTGCTCACCATGATGGCGGCGGTGTTGGGGCACACCTCCGGGAGCCGCCGGAGCACCTCGAGGCCGTCCATCACCGGCATCTCGAGGTCCAGGGTCAGGAGGTCGGGCCGGAGGTTCTGGGCCCGGGCCAGGGCGATCTTCCCGTTGGCCGCGGTACCCACCACCTCCACGCCCGGGATCTCGGCGAGGGCGTCGCTGACGATCTTGCGGTAGACGATGGTGTCGTCCACCACCAACACCCGGACCGGCGGATCGGCGAGGGTCACTCCGCCTCCTCCAGCACGGCGTCCACGTCGAGGATGCCCACCAGCGCCCCGTCGGTCCGGAGCACGCCCAGGAACACGGCCCCCCGGATCCCCCCCAGGTTCGCGGGGGGCGGCGCGAGGGCCGCCGGGTCCACCTCCACCACGTCGGCCACCCGGTCCACCAGGAGGCCCACGGGCTCCTCGCCCGACTGGACGATGACGTTCCGGGTCTCCTCGCCGGGCGCCGTGTCGCCCAGGCCGAGCTTCCGGGCCGGGTCCATCACCGTCACCACCCGGCCGCGCAGATTCATCACCCCCACCACGTAGTCGGGGGCCAGGGGCACGGGGGTGGCCTCCACCTGCCGGTTGATCTCCTGCACCCGTCGGATGTCCACCCCGCACAGGGCGTCACCGATCCAGAACGTGCACACCTGCTCGGGCAGGTCGGTTCGCGCCTCGTCCATGCGCTGCTCCTTCCAAGTAACTTCCTGCTGGGATGCTAGGAGGCTGGGAAGCTAGGATGCTAAAATCCTTTTGGATTTCAGCGTCTGCGGCTGTCCCAACCTGTGGGAGCGGCCTCCGGGCCGCGAGGGTTTCTCCTTTTGCGGACCCGCGCCCCCGCACCCTCTCCCCCCACGCGGAGGCGAGCGCACGGGGGGCTTCGTCGCGGGGTTAGACCTTGAACCGGCCCATCATCTCCAGGAGCTTCGCCGCAAGCTGGCTCAGGTCTTCGGCCGCGGCGCTCACCTGGCTCGTGGAGTTGGACATCTCGCTCGCCGCGTGGTTCACGTCCGCGATCTCCCGGGCGATGTCCTGGCTCACCTGGGAGGTCTGGGCCACGTTGGTGTTCACCTCCTCCACGCCCCGGGCCGCCTGGGTCACGTTGTCGGCGATCTCGCGGGTGGTGGACGACTGCTCCTCCACCGCCGCGGCGATCGTGGTCACGATCTCGTTCACCTCCTCGATCACCCGGGTGATCTCGGCGATCTCGGTGACGGTGGCCGAGGTGGACCCCTGGATGCCCTCGACCCGCTCGCGGATCTCGCCCGTGGCCGCCGCGGTCTGGCGGGCAAGTTCCTTGATCTCGTTGGCGACCACGGCGAACCCCTTGCCGGCCTCCCCGGCCCGGGCCGCCTCGATCGTGGCGTTCAGGGCCAGGAGCTTCGTCTGCTCGCTGATCTCGTTGATGGTGTCGGTCACCTTGCCGATGAGCTGGGCGGCGTTGCCCAGTTCGTCCACCTTTTCGGAGGCGCTCCGGGCCACGGTCACGGCCTGGGAGGTCACGGTGCTCGCCTTCTCGGTGTTCCGGGCGATCTCGCGGATGGTGGAGGTCATCTGCTCCACGGCCGTCGAGATCACCCCCAGGTTCGTGGTGGCCTCCTCCATGGCCGCCGCCACGTTGGCCATGTTGGAACTCATCTCTTCGGCCGCGGCGGCCACCGTGTTGGAGCGCGAGAACATGTCGTCGGCCCCCTCGGACATGTGGGCGGCCAGTTCCGTGAGGCTCCGGGACGAGCGGCCCACCACCTCGGCGTTCTCCTTCACCTCCCGGATCATGTGCTGCACCTTCTCCACGAAGGTGTTGAACCACCGGGCCATCTCCCCCACCTCGTCCTGGCTCTGGACGTCCAGGCGCTTGGTGAGGTCGCCCTCACCCCGGGCCACGTCCTGGAGCATGGCCGTGGTGATCCGGATGGGCCGCGAGATCTTCCGGCTCACGGCCACGGTGAGGAGCCCGGCGATCAGGGTCACGAGCACGATGGCCCCCACCTGGGTCCAGACCTGCCGGTTGATCCGGCGTTCCACCCGGCCGGCGATCTCGGCCACCTTGGCCTCCACGTCGTCCACGTACACCCCGGTGCCCACGACCCACCCCCAGGGTTGGAAGAGTTTCACGTAGGAGATCTTCTCCACCGGCTCGTCATGGCCCGGCTTGGGCCAGAGGTAGGGCACGAATCCCTCGCCCTTTTCCCGGCAGACCTTCACGAACTCCCGGAAGATGTAGGTGCCCTTCTTGTCCTTGAGGTCCGAGAGGTCCTTCCCGTTGAGCTCGGGCTTGATCGGGTGCATGAGCACCACGGAGTTCATGTCGTTCACCCAAAAGTAGTCCTGGCCCTCCGGGCCGTAGCGCATGTCGGAGATCAGCCGGAGCATGTCCTTCTGGATCCGCTCCTCCGCCGCCTCCAGGTACACCCCGGTGCCCACGATCCAGCCCCAGGGCTTGAAGAGCTTCACGTACGAGAGCTTCGGCACGGGCTCGTCGTGACCCGGCTTGGGCCAGAGGTAATCGACGAACCCGGCCCCCTCGGCCGACTCGCAGGCCTTCACGAACTCCACGAAGAGGCGCTTGCCGTTGGGGTCCTTGAAGTCGGTGAGGTCCTTGCCGTCGAGCTGGGGCTTGAACGGGTGCATCACCATGGTGGGGTGGGTGTCGTTGATCCAGAAGTACCCGTCGGCGCCGTAGCGGAGCCCCTTCACCACGGCCTTGGCCTTCTCCTTCTTCTGGGCGTCGTCGAGGGACGGGTCGTCGTACACGGCCTGGATGGCGCTGTGGGCCGCCTCCACCAGGTTCTGGAGGCGATCGCGGTAGAGCTCCGCGATCCTCGCCGGGTCGTGGGCGTCCTCGTAGGCCTGCTGGAGCACGGCCTCCACGTCCCGCACGAGATCCTTGAGCTTCTCCCTCTTGGACTCCAGCATCCGGTCCCGCACTTCCCGGATCTCGGCCTCCCCGGTCTCCCGGATGGCCAGCGTCCCGGTGATCGCCGTGATGGCCCCCAGGGCCACCACCCCCGCCACCGCCAGCACCGTCATCTTTCCCGCGATGTTCATGCCGCATTCCTCCGCTTCGCGATGGGGATTCCGTTCCCCTGTCCCTCACACCCGAAACCGTTCCACGAGCCGCGACAGATGGGCCGCGGTGCCGGCCAACTCGGCCGCCCGGTCCCTGACGGCCTCGGCCTCGCCCCTGGCCCCGTCCACCTGCCCCGACACGGTGCCCAGAACGGACGAAACCTCGCCCGCCCGGTCCGCCACCCGGCTTACGGCGGCGGCCGAGGCGTCGAGCCCGGTCGCGGCCTGCCCCACCCCCTCGGCGATCTGGCGGGTCGTGACCGATTGTTCCTCCACGGCCGCCGCGATGCCGGCCACCACGTCCTCCACCCTACCGATCGCCCCGGCGACGGCCTCGATGTCCTCGCGGGTGGCCCGGGTCGAACCGACGATCGCCTCGATCCGTTCCCGGATCTGCCCGGTGGCCTCGGCCGTCTGGCGCGCGAGCTCCTTGATCTCATGGGCGACCACCGCAAAGCCCTTGCCGGCCTCGCCGGCGCGGGCCGCCTCGATCGTGGCGTTGAGCGCGAGAAGCCGGGTCTGCTCGCTGATCTCGTGGATGGCCTGGGTCACCGCCCCGATCCGGTCGGCCGCCTCGGTGAGTTCCCCCACCCGTTCGGTGGCCCGGCGGGCCTGTTCCACCGCTCCCCCCGTGGTGTCCCGAGCCGACTCCGTGCTCCGGGCGATCTCCGCGATGGTGTCGGCCATCTGCTGGGCCGCCCGGGCCACCTCGGCCAAGGTGGCGTTGGCCGTGCCCACCTCGGCGTCCACCTCGCCCGCGGTGCGGGCCAACTCGCCGGTGTCCGCCGCAGCCCGGTTCGCGTGGCCCGACGCCTCGCTCACCCCGGCCGCGATCGCCTCCACCGCCCCGGTGACGCCGGACGCCGTTTCGGCCACCTCCTGGGACGCCCGCTTCACCTCCTCCACCACCACCCGGATCTTGTCGAGGAACAGGTTGAACCAGAACGCCATCCGGTCGAACTCGTCCACCTCGCCCCCGCGGGCCGTGGAGTAGACCTGGCATTCCCGGCAGTCGGACACGAGGCCGTTCTGGACCTCCTCACAGCGCACGTTTTCGGATAGAGGTTGCAGGGTTCCGGACCGGCTCCAGCAGGGGTCGTCCACCCCGTAGGAGGGGCACTCCTCGGCCGAACACCCCATGACGTCGGAGCACACCGGAACCCGGTACGGGAGCCGCCGGGTGAGGTCCCCTTCGCCCTCGGCCATGTCCTTGAGGATGTCCACGGTGCGGGTGAGGGCCCGGGTGGTGCCCACCCCGATCCAGCCCAGCACGGCCAGGAGTACGGCCGCCACGCCCACGCCGGCCGCCCCGACACCCCACCGGGTGCGGTGGACCGAGGCCTCCGCCTCCCGCCCCGCCCGTTCCACCAGGGAGGCCACGGCGTCCTTCGCCCGGGCCGCCCGGTCCCTCACCTGGTCCAGCCCGGCGGCGGCGGCGTCCCGGGCGGCCCAGGTGGCCGCGGCCGCCTCGGCCACGCGCTCGAACGTCTCGCCGTACCGCCCGACGGCCTCGCCCAGGGTTTCGGTGGCGTCCCCTTTGAAATCCTCCATTTTCTGCTGCCGAAGTTTCGTCCGAAGGGCCTCCAGGCTCTCCCGGAACCCCTCGGCCAGGGCCGGATCCTGGTGGAGGAACAGGTTCTTCCCCGCCTCCCGGCAGCCCACGAACGCCTCCTTGAGGTACGAAAACCACTGGAGGCGCTCCGCGAGGCCGGCCTCCTCGGCCGCAAGGCGCGCCCGGAGCCCCTCGTCGGGGCCGAACCCCAGGGCCTTCTGACGCCGCGCCCACTCCCCGAGCTTCCCGACGAACCCATCAAGCGTGGCCCGCAGGCCGTCGAGCGCCCGTTCCAGGTCGCCCCCCGTGGCGGCTCCCACCGCCGCCAGGCGCCGGTCCACATCGGCACCCACCGCCACGAGCCGGTCCCGGAACGCCTCCACCCCTTCGGCGTCGAGCCGGCGGGCCTCGGCCGCCAGCGTGAGCGCCGCGATCTCGGCGTCGGCCACGGCCCGCAAGGCTTCGGTCGCCCGGCCGGTCTGGGACAACCGCTCCGCCACGGCCCCCAGGCCCAGGGACGCGGCCACCGCGATCCCGGCGAGCCCGGCCACGGCCACCCCCAGGGACACCCAGATTTTCTGCCGAAACGACAGCCGCTTTTTCATCCGTTCGCCTCCGTGCGCAGGATGCGGGACAGACTCGCCAGGAGCTCATCCCGGTCGAGTTTGACTTGGTAGTCCGTGACTCCGGCCTCTCGGCCCCGCTCGATGTCCTCGTCCTCGGCGAGGGTGGTGAGGGCCACCACGGGAAGATCTCGGAACCGTTCGTCGACCCGGATCCGCCGGGTGAGCTCCAGGCCGTCCATGTGGGGCATCTCGATGTCGGTCACGACGCCGTCGATCCCGTCGCCAAGCCGGCAGAGGGTCTCCCAGGCCTCCCGGCCGTCCTCGGCCTCCACCACCTCGTACCCGGCCGCCCGCAGGAACCCGGCCACCTGGCCCCGGAAGAAGGTCGAGTCCTCCGCCAGGAGGAGCCGCGCCCCCGCCCGGGCCGTGAGCTCCGCCTCGGCCCGGGGCCGGAACCAGTCGGGGTAGATCCGCCGGGCGAGGTCCATGGGATCCACCACCAGCACGGTGGCCCCGTCGATCACCATGGACCCGCCGATCCCCGGCTGGACGAGGGTCTCCCGGTCCACCGCCACCCGGCCCTGGAAGGCGTCCACCGGCCCGGTGGCCAGCACCCCGGCCACCCGGCCGGGAAGCCGGACCACGAGCACCACCGGATCGGCCGCTTCGTCCCGGGGGGACACCCGGGCCACCTCGTCGAGCACCAGAAGGGGCAGGGTTTCACCCTTGTACTGGAGCACCAGCCGGCCCCCCACGGTGGCCAGGGCGTCCGGCCGGATCCGCTCGATCCGCTGCACCACGTCGAGGGGCAGGGCGAACCGCTCGCCCCGCCCGAACCCGAACAGCAGGAACTGCTCCTCGCCGACCGCCCGGCCCCTCGCCGCGGCCTTGACCTCGGCCGCCCGCGCCGAGCCCTCCACGCTCGCGAGCCGGGCCTGGCGGGCGACGCCGGGGACGTCCAGGATGAGCGCCACCCGGCCGTTCCCCATGATCGTGGCCCCGGCGTAGCACCCGCACCCCTTGAGATGCCGGCCCAAGGGCTTCACCACGATCTCCTCGGCGTCGAGGAGTTCGTCCACCACGAGGCCGTACCGGAACGGGCCGGCGTTCGCCACCACGATGCACACGGCGCTCGCCTGGCGCCGGTCCGCTCCCCGGCGGCGGGGGTCGGGAGATGCCGCCGCAGCGGCCCCGGGGGCGGTCTCGTCCAACCCGAGGCGCAAGCCCCGTCGGTCGGCGATGGTCCGGCGGCGGTCCGGCCGCTCCTCCCCCGTGGACGGGTCCCGGTACCGAGGCTGGAGCCCCAAAACGTCGGCCAGGCGCACCAGGGGCAGCAGCCGGTCCCGGAGCCGCACCACTTCGGCGTTCCCCACGATCTCGACACGGTCTTTGACCTGGGAGGCGGGGATCCGGAGCAGTTCGTCCATGTTGACCTGGGGGATCGCAAACGCCTGCCCGCCGGCCCGTACGATCTGGCTCGGGATGATCGCGAGGGTGAGGGGCAGCTTGATCCGCACCGTGGTGCCCGCGCCCGGCGCGGACTCGATGTCCACGACGCCGCCGAGCTTGTCGAGGTTCGTTTTGACGACGTCCATCCCCACACCGCGGCCGGACACGTCGGTCACCTGCTCGGCTGTGGAGAATCCCGGGAGGAAGATGAGGCCCACCTTCTCCTTTTCGGACATGGCCCGCACCTGGTCCGGGGCCACGAGCCCTTTCTCCACGGCTTTGGCCACGATTCGCTCCGGGTCCATCCCCCGGCCGTCGTCGGAGATCTCGATGTTCACGTGGCCGGCCTCGTGGAACGCCCGGAGGGTCACGGTGCCCTTCGGGGGTTTGCCGGCGGCCTCCCGTTCCGCCGGGGGCTCCAGGCCGTGGTCCACCGCGTTTCGCACGAGGTGGGTCAGCGGGTCGTTGAGCCCCTCGAGGATCGTTTTGTCGAGCTCCACCTCGTTGCCCTCGACCACGAGCTCCACCTGTTTGCCGAGCTTCCGGGCCAGGTCCCGCACCACCCGCGGGAATTTCCCGAAGATCTTGCCCACCGGCTGCATCCGGGTGAGCATGATCGTCTCCTGGAGCTCCGAGGTGATGAGGTCGATGCGCTGGGCGATCCGCTCCACCGATCCGGCCCCGGTGTTCACGGCCTGGAGGAGCTGATTCCGGCTGAGCACGAGCTCCCCGGCCAGGGTCATCAGGTTCTCCAAGAGGGCCACGTTGACCCGGATGCTCGTCTCGGCGGGCGCCGCCGGGGAGGACGACTTGTCGCCCGCCCCGCCGGGAGCGGGCGAGGGCTTCCCGCGGGCCGGCCCCGGGGGCGATGGTTTCGGGAGCTCCGGGGCCGGCTTGGGGGCCTCGGCCGCCGGCCGGGCCACCACCTGCTCGGTGGGCGGCGGTTCGGGCGTCACCGGCTCGGGCGGCGCGTCGCGGAAGTGGGCCTCCCCGAGCACGTGGATCCGTTCCTCCGGCAGGTCGAACACGCCGGACACGATGTCGGTGCCGATGATGGTGGCGTAGAGCACGAGAAAGGGGATCGACCGGGGCAGCTCGTCGGCGAAGAGGTCCCCGGCCACGGAAGGCTCGACCTTGCTGTCCAGGATGACCCCGCCGTCGTCGAGCTCCTGGAGCACGGTGAGCGGCGACCGGCCCAGGCGGTGGACGTCGTGGATGAGGTCGTACTCGAACACGTAGAGGTTCTTGCCCCCCTTCAGAGCCTCGTCCACCTCGAAGCGGCTCACGGTGAACACCGGGCCCCGGCCTTCGAGCACCACCTGCACCCGTTCTGACACCGTGGGTTTTCGCTCCTCGGGCAGGTTGGCCGTGGTGAGGCCCTCCAGCGCCACTGTGAGTTCCGACACGTCGGCGTCGCGGCCGGCCTCCGTGTCCTGCAGGAGCTCCCGGAGGCGGTCGAACCCCTGCAGGAGCAGGTTGATGACGTCGGGATTGGGAACGAGCTCGTGGCTTCGCAACAGCCCCAGCACGTTCTCCAGTTTGTGCGCGAGCTGGTTGATCGCCTGGAGCCCCAGGAACCCCGCCCCCCCCTTGATGGAGTGGGCCGCCCGGAACACCTTGTTCACGAGCTCCTCGTCCGCCTCGCTTCCCGCCTGTTCGATGGCGAGCAGGTCCGACTCGATGTCCGCGAGGTGGTCCAGGGACTCCTCCACGTACATCTGGAGGGTTTCGTCGTCGAGAAACGTCATGGCGCGCTCCGTGATGGGACGTGGTGCCTCAGGCCGCCGACTCCACCTGGAGGTGGCGGTCGAGCCGCATGGTCCGGAAGAGCTTTGCGATCTCGGGGTGCACGCCGACCACCCTCACCCGGCCGCCCCGGGGCCCCACCGTGTTGTGGGCGGCCAGGAGGAGCCCGATCCCCATGGAGTCCACGTCGTCCACGCCGCCGAGATCGAACACCACCTCCGTGGCCCCCGCTTCCACGGCCTCCCGGAGGGGGACCCGGAGCTCCTCGGCCGCGGAAGCCACGAGTCCGGGCGCCGGCACCACGCGGACCACGGTTCCGTCCCGCTCCAACACGCTTTGCATCGGTTCACCTCCCTTCCGGCGCCGCCCGGTGGGGGCGACATTCCAGACACAGTTCGTTACCCCGTTCGTTGAACCGCACCTCGTCCGCGTAGAGCCGGAGCAGCCGAAGCCCCCGGCCGCCCTCCGCCGACGGGGCCGACCGGACCCCGAGCCACCGCTCCCAGTCGAACCCCTCGCCGCCGTCCGCCACCCGGGCCCACCACCGGCCGGGTTCGATCCGGACCTCCACCGCCACCTCCCGGCGGGGATCGAGCCGACACCCGTGGCGCACGGCGTTCACCAGGGCCTCCCGGAGCGCGAGCCGAAACCGGAACCGGTCGTCCGGGTGGGCGTCGGCGATCATCTCGGCCACCACGCCGAGCACCCGGTCCACGGCCCCGAACTCGGCCGGCATCGTCCCCCGGAACTCACGCACCACCCCCCGTTCGGGCATCTCACACCTCCAGGCCCACAAGCACCACGTCATCCCGGGGTACCGACCCGCCCAGCGCCCGCGCCGCCGCCTCGGCCACGGCGAGCTCCACCGGGTACCCGGCCACGTCCTCGAGGGCCCGGCAGAGGGCCCCCAGGGCCCGGGACCGCGCCGCCGCACCCGGGCCGTAGGCGTCCAGGAGCCCGTCGGAATAGAGATAGAAACGGGTCCCCGGTCCTACGGCGAGCTCCACCTCCCCCATCACGGGCGCCTCAAATACGCCGAGCACGTCGCCCTCTGACTCGACCACACGCGCCCGGCGGTCGGCCCCCACGAGGATGGCCGGAGGATGCCCGGCGCTGGCCAGGAGCACCCGGCTCCGGTACCGGTCCACCCGGGCGTACGCGGCCGTGACGTGGCCTCCGTCGGCCAAGAGCGGCCGCAGCGCCCCGTTGAGCGACCCGAGCACCGCCGAAGGCCGGCCGTGGCCCTCCACCGCCAGGTGGAGCCCCGCCTTCAGGGCCCCGGTGACGTAGGCCGCGCCCAGGTCGTGGCCCATGGTGTCGGCCACGAGCACCCCGTAGCTCGAGTGGTCGAGCCGGACGACGTCGTAGAAGTCCCCCCCGGCCTCGAGCGCCGGGGCGTACACCGCGCCGAACCGAAGCCCTGGCACCGAGCCCGGCCGGGGCAGCAGCCGAGCCTGGGCCCGGGCGAGGGTGGCCCTCTGCCGGGCCTCCTCGGCCCGTTCCCGCGCGCGCGCCCCGCGGTGCTCCAGATGAACGAGCACCCTCCGGGCGATCTCCGCAGCCGGGGCATCGGCCGGCACCGTGTCGTGGGCGCCAGCCCCGGGATCGGCCCCCCAGCCGATCACGGTCGGGCCCCGCCCGTTTCGAGGCAGCGAAAGCGCCGCCGCGGTCACGACGACCCCCGGCCGCTCCCCCAACACCGCAGCCCCAGCCGCCTCGGGCGTGGCCTCCAGGACCACCACCCCGGCGGCCTCGAGGGCCGCCATTAGCCGGGCCCGCGCCTCCCGGCGTTCGTGAACCACCAGAACGGTTTCGCCCACGCGTGCCGCCTCCTCACACGAAGGGCGGGCCGCCGCGGCCCGCCCCCAGAAACCAAACGCTGTATAGGAAATGAATCGTCCAACCCGGGCTACTTCTTGAGTCCTGAGGTGCAAAAAACTTTTTTCACAAATGAGCTGTCTTTTGCTCATTCTTGCATATACAGGAAAAACATTGCGGAGAGTCCCGGGGTGGCCCCTCAGAGGCCACGCGCTTTTGGCCGGGCGAACCCCAGGGAAACGGGAGGGAAAAGGGGATGGCGGTCGGATGGAGGACGGGCGGCTACGACCCGAGGTTTCGGCGGATCCAGTCGAGGAGCGCCGGCAGGGGCATGGCCCCGCTCTGCCGGGCCACCTCGGAGCCACCGCGGAAAAGAATCAGCGTGGGAACGGCCTGGATGCGGTACCGGCTCGCCAGGCTGGGCTCGGCCTCGGTGTTCACCTTGGCCACCCGCACCTGGGGCTCCAACGCGGTCGCGGCCTGTTCGAGAACCGGGGACATCATGCGGCACGGCCCACACCATGGGGCCCAAAAGTCAACGAGCACCGGAAGGCTCGCCTTCTCCACGTGGGCGGGGAACGACCCCTGGGAGAGCTCCACCGGCCGCCCGGTGAACAGGGGACTCCGGCATCGGCCGCACACGGGCCGCTCTCCAAGGCGCCCGGCGGGTACCCTGTTCAGCGTGGAGCACGAGGGGCATGCGATCAGAACCGGATCGGACATTCCTCTCCTCTCGGTGGAAGGATCGGAACCTCGAACGCCGGAAAGTTCCCTTTCGCCGCCTGTCGGCGCTGGCAGCACCTCGCTCCCGCAGGCGTTCCGGCGAACATTGCGGTCGAAAAGATAAGACGAGGTTTCGGGGCGGCAAGGGCTGACGCTCGCGCGGCCGCCCAGGCCGGCGCTCCAACCCCGCCCCACCCTGCTGGTTCCTGGCGGTGCGCCGGGGTCCCGGACGATCCTTGCGCTGTTACGGGTGCTCCAACACGATCCGGTCGACGGTTTCGAGGAGCTCGGGGAGGTCGGGTTTGCAGATCTGGGCGGTGGCGCCGAGGGCTTCGCCCTTTCGGCGCATCTCTTCGTGGATCATGGAGGAGTAGAGGACCACCGGGAGGCGGCGCAGGGCCTCGTCGGCCCGGATCCGGCGCAGGAGGTGGTGCCCGTCCATGCGGGGCATCTCGATGTCGGACACGACGAGATCCGGCCGCGGGGGATCCTGCAGCCGTTCCCAGGCGGCCTGGCCGTCGGCCACGGCCTCCACCGTGTAGCCCGCCCCCTCCAGGCGCGAGCACAGGAGCTTCCGCACGGCCCGGGAGTCCTCGGCCACGAGCACCCGCTTTCCCCTGCGGCGCTCGTCGAGGGGAACCGCGGCGGCCGCGTCCTCCTGGGGGGAGATCTCGGCCACGATGGTCTCGAAATCGAGAAGGAGGAGGATGCGGTCCCGGTTCTCCCCGAGCCGCAGGATGCCCACGGCGGCCTTGGACGCGGCCAGGCTCCCCTTCTCCACCGGCTCCAGGGCGCCCCACCCGGTGCGGTGGATCCGCTCGACCCCGTGGACCAGGAACCCCACGGTCATGCGGTTAAACTCGGCCACGATGATCCTGGCCCGGCGCGGATCGGGCTGGGCGGCGCTCCCCAGCCATTGGCCCAGGTCCACCAGGGGAATCACGGCGTCGCGATGGCGGAACATGCCCAGCACGCAGGGGTGGGCGTGGGGAATCGGGGTCGGCTCCACGGGCCGGACGATCTCGCGGACCTTGGCCACGTTGATGGCGTAGGCGCGGCCGTCCACCCAGAACTCCACCACCTCGAGCTCGTTGGTGCCGACCTCGGTCAGAATGCTTGTGAGCCCCTGGGCCATGGCGCTGCCTCCGCGGAAGCCGGGGGACCGAAACCGCCCTCCTTTCATCGGCCGCAGGGCCCAAAAGCTTTACTAACACCAACGGAAGTATTGTCAGCTCCCCGTCGTGGCTACGGAAATCCGCGGGTGGGGGGCTGGTGGAGAGCCGGGTGCGGCCCCTCACCTCGCCGCGCCTCACCAGGCTTGGATTGCTTTGGAAGTTCCGGAATTTCCGCTGCCGACGCTCCGGCCTGCCGACCTTGCGACGGCATGCGAGGGCGCGGCGATCGGGTGCCGCACTCGCACCCGGCCGGAACCAGTCCCCCACCCGCCTCAGGCAATGCGTTTGAAGGTATGAGTATCGGGGATCCGACCTGGGACGTCGGATGTCGGGGCGATCGAGCCCGGGTTCGGCGCCCCCCCGCCGGGGACCGGAGCGGGCTCCGAGCGGAACCCAGGAGGCCTTCGAGCTTCCCAGCTTCCCAGCTTTCCAGCCTCCCAGCTTCCCAGCGTCCTAGCTTCTTAGCCGTATCACTTCGGCTGCCAGATCACGGCCAGCACCTTCGCGGGCTGGTCGCCGTGGCAGGTGACCCGGTGGGGGAGGCTCGCGTCGTAGAGGATGGAGTCGCCGGGTTCCAGCACGTCGGTGTGGCCGGCGAGATACACCTCCATCCGGCCCTCGAGAACCAGGAGGAACTCCTCGCCCTCGTGGACCGAGGGCTTGGGGTGGGGCACCGTGGGGGGTTCCAGGGTGATCAGGAAGGGTTCGATGTGGCGGTCCTTCTTGCCGAACCCCAGGGACTCGTAGGTGTACCCGTACGAAACCCCTTCACGCGAGGCGAACCGGGACACCTGGCGGCTTTCGCCTTTGCGCACGATGGTGTAGGGATCCCGGGCCTCCTCGCCCCAGAGCTCCCCCAGGGGTACCCCCAGGGCGTGGGCGATCTTGCCGAGGGCCCCGAGCGGCGGGCTCACCAGGTGGTTCTCGATCTGGTTCAGCAGGGCCGAGGTGTAGCCCGTGCGGTCGGCGAGCTCCTGGAGGCTCAACCCCGCGCGCTCCCGCACCTGACGGATCCGCTCACCCACCATGACTTCTTTGCGTTCGGTCATCTCCGGACCTCCGGTATGGGTCAGTCGTCGGTCTTGGGGAGGCGGTCGAAGGCCCCGCGGCACACCATGCGCGCCCTTCCGTTCACGGTAGCGAGGGCCCGAGCGAGATCAGGCGGTCTCCCCTTTCCCGGACACCTGTGCCGCGCCTAGTTCCAACGCCTTGCGATTCAAGGGGATGAGCCCGTGGGCCTTCTCGGGCAGCGCCTCGGGCAAGGCCTCGATCACCGCGGCGAGGGGGAGGAGCCCGGTGAGCTCCACGTACGCGCCCAGGGCCACCATGCTGGCCACCCGGGCGTTACCGAGCTCCAGCGCTAACTCGTTGCAGGGGACCCGCGCCACCCGCACGTCCTCTCGCTGGAACGCCCCGTCCGCCACGATGGAGGAGTTTACCACCACGTATCCCCCCGGCCGCACCCGGGGTCCGAACTTCACGACCGAGGGCTCGTTCATGGCCACCACCCCCAGGGGCCGTGCCGTCACCGGGCTCCCGATCTCCCGGTCCGACAGGGTCACCGTGCAGTTGGCCGTGCCGCCCCGCATCTCCACCCCGTAGGCCGGGAAGAAAGTGACCCGCAGCCCGTGGCGCAGCCCCGCCACGGCCAGAAGGTTGCCGATCATCAAGATGCCCTGCCCCCCGAACCCCGCCATGATCACGTCGTGGTGCATCGGTCGCTGTCCTATGCTTGCTGCTGGAAGGCTAGAAGGCTGGGAAGCCGGAACGCCAAGACCTCTCGTGGTCCCCGCTTCGCAGCCGCCACCGATCGTTAGGGAGGGGCCCTCCCCCCGCCGTTCGTCCCAACCGGGACACCCGGCGCGGCCTCGCGGGGGCGCCCGCCCGTCTCCCTCAGAGCGCGTCTTTCCCCTTGCGCTCCTTGAACACGCCCAGCGGGAAGTAGGGGATCATCTCCCGCTCGATCCGCCGCACGGCGTCCAGGGGCGTCATGCCCCAGTTCGTGGGGCAGGTGGAAAGGATCTCCACGAACCCCATGCCCTTTTCCTCGAGCTGGGTCTCGAACGCCTGGAACACCGCCTTGCGGGCCTTGGCGAGGCGGGCCGGGGTGTCCACGGCCACGCGGGCCGCAAATCCCACCCCCTCCAACTGGGCGAGCATCTCGGTCATCTTGATCGGGTAGCCGTCCTGCCCGAACTCCCGGCCGTAGGGGCTCGTGGTGCTCCGCTGGCCCAGCAAGGTGGTGGGGGCCATCTGGCCGCCGGTCATGCCGTAAATCGTGTTGTTCACGAAGATGACGCTCAGGTTCTCCCCCCGGTTGGCGGCGTGGATGATCTCGGCCGTGCCGATGGCCGCCAGATCGCCGTCGCCCTGGTAGATGAACACGAACTTGTCGGGGTTCGTGCGCTTGATCCCCGTGGCCACGGCCGGCGCGCGGCCGTGGGGCGACTCCACCACGTCGACGTCGAAGTAGTCGTAGAGGAACACGCTACACCCCACCGAGGCGGCCGCGATCGTGCGTTCGCGCACCCCGAAGTGATCGATGGCCTCGGCCACGAGCCGGTGGATCACCCCGTGGTGGCACCCCGGGCAGAAGTGGAACGGTTTGTCGGTGAGGCTCTGGGGCTTGGTGAACACGGCCTTCATGCCGCCTCCTCCCCGGCGGGCAGCCGGCGCACGATCTCCTCGTAGATGTCGTCGGGGCTCGGCAGATACCCGGGCGGGTACCCCGCGAAGTGCACCGGCACCCGGCCTTCCACCGCGAGGCGCACGTCCTCCACCATCTGGCCGGTGTTGAGCTCCACGGTGAGGAGCGGCACCCCCTGCTCGGCCACCTGCCGCACCGCCTCGTCGGGGAACGGCCACAGCGTGATCGGCCGAATGTACCCGACCCTTCGGCCCTCGTCGTTCAGCCGGTCCACCGCGCTCTTGGCGATCCGGGCGGCCGACCCGAAGGCCACCACCGCGATCTCGCACCCCTCGGGCAGCTTCACCTCGGCCCGGGCTTCTTTGCGCCGAATCTCTTCGTACTTCTTGGCGAGCTTCCAGTTGTGCTCGGCGAGCTCCCCGTCGCCCAGATACAGCGACTTGATCCTCCGGCCCGGCCGGCCCGAGGCGCCCGTGACCGCCCACTCCTCCTTCGGGAACGCCTTCGGCTCCGGCTCCCATTCCTCCAGGGGCTCCATCATCATGCCCACCATGGCGTCGGCCAGGATCATGACGGGAGTCCGGTACTGGTCGGCCAGGTCGAAGGCCAGGATCGTGAGATCGTACATCTCCTGGACCGAGGCCGGGGCGAGCACGACGGTGCGGTAGTCGCCGTGCCCCCCGCCCCGGGTGGCCTGGAAGTAGTCGCCCTGGCTCGGCGCGATGCCTCCGAGGCCCGGGCCGGACCGTTGGATGTTCGCGATCACGCCGGGAATCTCGCTCCCGGCCATGTAGCTGATGCCCTCCTGCTTCAGGCTGATCCCCGGGCTCGAAGAGCTCGTCATGGCCCGTTTGCCCGTGGCCCCCGCGCCCAGGAGCATGTTGATCGACGCGATCTCGCTTTCGGCCTGCACGAACTGCCCGCCGATCCGGGGGAGCACCCCGCTCAGGTACTCCGGGATGTCGCTCTGGGGGGTGATGGGGTACCCGAAATAGTACCGGCACCCGGCCGCCACGGCGGCCTTGGCCAGGGCCACGTTGCCCTTCACCAGGGTCTTTTTTCGTTCGCTCATTTCCAGACCTCGATCACCACGTCGGGGCACATGCGGGCGCAGATGGCGCAGCCGGTGCAGGCCTCCGGGTCCTTGAGCCCGACCGGCTGGTACCCCTGGGGGTTCAGGCGGTCGGTGATCTCCAGGCACTCCCGGGGGCAGAACTCCACGCAGATGCCGCAGCTCTTGCAGCGCTCTTCCCGTATCACCAGTTTGGGCATGCTTCTCCTCCACGGCTTGGAGCCGCGGACCTTACCAGCCGGGCGGTTGAGGTGTCAATTGGCCCAGCCTTACGAAACCCAGCGTTTCGCCTCATCAAACCCTGCGTCGGACCGCCTGCGCAAAAGGCGGTCGTGAACCCCTTTACAAGTGGGGCCGACCTGCTATGTTGGATTTTCAGAACTTTGTTTCACCCAGCGAGCGACACGCTTCACCTAGGAGGTGGACCATGGCCCGACGCGCATCGACACGCCCCCCCAAGATCCGAGCCCCCTTGCCGGTGATGATGCGTCTACGCGGGCTCGCACCCGAGGTCGCCCGGTTCGTGACCGAGGTGGGGGAGTCGGTGGAGGCGGTGCCCTGCGGCAACGGGGTTTGCGCCCTCGTGGGGTCCCCGCCCGACGAGTTCCGGATCGTGTGGATCGACGCCGGCGGCCGCCGGTGCCTCGACGACGAGGTGCCCGCCGAGCGCCTGGAGGAGATCCGGGCCCGGATCCGGGAGGCCTACTTCCACACCCCCTGGGACGTGCGCTACCTGAGCGAGGCCGGAAAACGCACGTTCCTGGTGGCCGTGTCGGACGAACTGGCCCAGGCCGTGCGAGAGGCCTGCAGCGCGGCGCTGGCCTAGGGGAAGTTGGGCCGACGGGGGCCCGACGGGCCGATCGGTGCGGGTCGCCGGGGCCCAGGCCCGCGACGCCGTTTTGTCGGAGGAACGGTCTGTACCCTTTCGGCCACGGATAAACACCGATGTGCAGTGATTTCTAAGGGTTAACTGTGCGAATCCGTGTCCATCTGTGGCTCACCCCCTTCCCGATTCACGGCCGTTCCTCCCCCGTGTCCGGGTCGATCCGGAGCGACCCCCACCGCAGCGCCCCCACCCGGTCCGGGGGCACGGGCGTTCGCACCCACCATCCGCCGGGGGCCACCCGGCTCACCGCCCCGAGCCCCAGGCACCACCCCTCCCGGTCCAGCACCCCCACAAGCCGCCACGGGAGGGGCCGACCCAGGCCGTAGACCGGCAGATCCGGAGCAACGCGGATCTCCCCGGCGCCCTGGAAGTGGCTCCGGAACCGGGCCGCCCGCGAGGCGGCCCGCTCTTCGAAAGACCTCGCCCGCACCCCCTCCGGCGGCGGCCGCCGCACCACCCGAAACCGGGGATCCCGTTCCATCGGGCCCGCGACGGGCTCGAGTTCCCGGTCCCGCTCCAGGGCCACCACCGCGCACGGGGCCAGGGCCTCGGCCTTCCAGGTTTTGAGCGCCACCCCGCCCTCCGAGGGCGCCACAAGCCCGGTGGTGTCCACCACGATCCGCCGGCACCCCCGTTCCCGGGCCCGCGCCGCGAGTTTCGTCACCCCCACCACGGCGGGGAGCATGTGACCCCGGGGGCTCGTGCTCCCCACGAACCACCGGGCCTCCACCCGGGGTTCGCCCCCCTCCCCGCAGATCACCAGGCTCTGGACCGTGGGCGGCCCCCAGGCGCCCTGGCCCACGTCGGCGTCGACCCACCCCACCCGCTCCCCGGCCCGGGTCCAGGCCTCGACGAGCTCGCGGACCGTCGTGGTCTTCCCCCGGTCGGTGCGTCCGATCACGAGCACCGTGGGGACCTCGCCCACGAGCTCGGCGATCCGTCGCCCGCTCCCGGTCATCGGGCCGCCCCCCGGGCCAGCGCCTTCCCCAGTTCGAACGCCTCCCGGTTCGCCTCGAACCCCTGCAGCCGCTCCCGCACCGTGTCGAGGAGCGCCTCGTCCGGCACCGGCAGGTTCCCCAGGGCCGCCGCGAGCCCCAGGGCGATCACGTTCACCTGCCGGAGCGACCCAAACCGCTCTCGGCAGGCCGCCTCGAGCCCCACGAAATGCACCCGCGGCGTGACCCGTCCGATCCCCTCCCGGATGCGCTCGAGGCTCGGGTAGGCGGCCGTGCCGAGCCGCACCGCCGTGGGCACACGGGGCGCGGTTTCGCTCACGACCACCGTGTCGGGGTTCATGAGGGGAAGCGACCGCAGGGCCTCCAGGGGCTCGAGGGCCAAGACCAGGTGGGCCCCGCCCCGGGGGATCAGCCCCGAAAACGCCTGGCACCGGGGATCATCGAGCTCGGCCCCCTCGAGAACCCGGTAGCGCACGTGGGACGTGACCCGCCCCTCCCGCTGGGCCCCGCCCCGGCGCTCGGCGCCCGTCACCTCGACCCCGGAGCGCAGGGCCGCGAGCTTCAGCAGCGTGCCCAGGGTGATCACGCCCTGGCCCCCGATGCCGGCGATCAGGATGTCGTAGCGCCTCATGCCGCCCCCTTTCGCCGGATCCGGGTCGTGGTGATGGCCGAGTTGGGGCAGATCTCCTCGCACACCCCGCAGCGCTGACACAGCCCCGCGTCGATGAGGTAAACGGGCCCGTCCGGGGTCTCCTCCTCCCGGATCGCGGGGCAGGCGAGCTCCCGGTAGCACCGGTGGCAGCGCTGGCAGCGCTCGGGGTCGAGGTCCACCCACTCCTCGGCGGCCGGCGGGGCGAGCTTGCGGCGGCGCTCGGCCTGCAGCGCGCACTCGCCCTCCACCACGATCACCCGCACGCCCGACCCCGAAAGGGCCTCCCGCAGGAGCACCTCCAGCGGCCGCACCCGGAACGCATCGGCCCGCCGCACCCACTCCACCCCGAGGCTTCGGACGAACCCCACGAGATCCACGGCCTTGCGGGGGGTGCCGTCCACGAGCCGGTCGGTGGTGGGGCTCGGCTGGTGCCCGGTCATGGCGACCCACCGGTTGTCGAGGATGAGGAGCACCAGGTCCGCCCCGTTCTGCACGGCATTAAGGAGCGTGGGCACCCCCGAGTGGAAGAACGTGGAGTCCCCCACCAGGGCCACCACGGGCTGGTCGGTCACCTGGGCCACGGCCTGGCCGCTCCCGGCGCCGCAGTTCATGCAGGTGACCCAGTCCGACACCCGAAACGGCGGGAGCACCGACAGGGTGTAGCACCCGATGTCCCCGGCGAACACGGTGTCGGGCCCGGCGGCCTGTTTGAGGGCGTAGTTGGTGCCCCGGTGGGGGCACCCCGGGCAAAACGCCCCCTGCCGGGGAGGCACATCGGCCGCCACGGCCCGCCACGCCTCGGCCCCCTTCGTGCGGGACGCCGGCACCGGCCGGCCCAGGGCCTCGGCCAGGCCGTCCACCACCCGGTCCACGTCGATCTCGCCCGCGGCCGGGAAGATTTCCTTGCCCACGATGGGCGTGCGCACCCCGGCGTCGTAGGCCCACCGCTTCGCCTGGAACTCCAGGAACCCCTCGAGCTCCTCCACGAACACGGCCCGGTCGAGCCCGGCCAGAAACCGGGTGACCACCCCGGGATCCAGCGGGTAACTCAGCCCCACCTTGAGCACCGGCACGTCCCGGAGCCCGAGGATCTCCAGGGCCTCCATGGCGTAGGCGAAGAGAAGCCCCGAGCACACGAGGCCCACCCGGCCGCTCCCGGGAATCACCCGGTTGAGCCCCAGGCTCGCGGCGTCGGCCCGCAGCCGCTCCACGTTCGCGAGGCAGCGGCCGTGGTTTTTCACCGCGAAGTCGAAGAGGTTGAGGAACCGCTCGGGGTTCCGCTCGAACCGGCCCCGGTAGGTCACACGCTCCGGCAGCGTCCCGAGCCGCAGGGTGCCGATGTTGTGGCAGAGTTTGGAGGGGGCGTTCACCACGAACGGCAGGTCGTAGGCCTCCGAGAGCTCGAAGGCCCGGCGGGTCATCTCCTTGGCCTCCTGGATGTCGGCCGGCTCGAGCACGGGCAGGTGGGTGTGGAGGCTGTACCACCGGTCGTCCTGCTCGCCGGTGGAGCTCGTGGCCCCGGGGTCCGACCCGAGCACCACCACCATGCCGGCCCGCACCCCGGTGTACCCGGCGAAGTGGAACGGCTCGGCGGCCACGTTCATGCCCACGTGCTTCATGGCCACCATGGAACGCACCCCGGCCCACGAGGCCCCCAGGGCCCCCAGGGCCGCCACGTGCTCGTTGGTGCTGATCTCGGCGTAGAGCCCCGGGAACGCGGTCCGGAGATCCTGGAGCACGGTGCCCACCTCGCTCGCGGGGGTGCCCGGGTAGGTGGAGAAGTACCCGAGACCCGCCTCGAGCCCGCCCCGGGCCAGGGCCTCGTTGCCCATGGCCAGGATGGCCCGACCGGCCTCGGCCGATGCGAGCGGGTTCACGGCCCGGCCTCCAGGGGCTCGATCTCGGCCCCGTGGCGAAGGATCCGAAGGCCCTCCACGGCGACGGCCTCCTCCCCGGCCGGCAGGATCCAGCGGGTCACCCCGGCCCCGGCGAGCGCCCGGGCCCGGGCCCGTTGGGCCGGGGTGGAAAGCCGCCCTGCAGCCCAGAGCTCGAGGCCCACGCCGGCCCGCCGGAGTTCCCGGGCCAGCACCAGGGGATCCAGGAAATACACCGGCGCGTCCCCCGGGTCCCCCAGACGCCCGGTCAGAAGGAGAAGCCCCCGGCACCCCAGGGCCTCGGCGCCCCGGGCCTCGGCCAACAGCGCCGCCCGGTTCCGGTCGCGGCACACGAGCGGCACCACCACCGGCCGCTCGGGCCGGTCGAGGAGGACGCCTGCCGCGAGCGCCAGGGGGTGCACGCCCTCCCCCGGGTCGTCGAACGCGACCCCGACGCCTTCGGGGAGCCCCCGCAGGCGTTCCCACACCGCCCCGGCCCCGTCGGCCGACGACACGGCTCCCACGGCCACCCACCGTTCGGCGCTCATCGTCCCTTCCCTCCCGTGGACCGGGGCCGCCGGGGCGGCGGCGCGGGCGACCGGGCCCGCTCGAACGCCTCGGCCCGGCCCAGGGCCTCCAATCGCTCCCAGATCAGCTCCCACACGCAGTCGCGGCCCGGATCGGCCTCGCAGGCCCCGCCGTTGGCGTCTTCGCACGGCCCGTTCCGAAGGCTCTTGGGGCACCCGGTCACGGGGCAGAGCCCGGCCGTCTCGTTGAGGAGGCACTCCCCGCACAGGGCGCACTGCTCGTGGAACACCCCCACCCGCTCCACCGTGCCTACGAAATGGGCGTCGAGCCCGGCCACCACGGGCTTGCCCACGAGCTCCGCCACGGCCTGGGCCCCGCCCCCGCAGGCGAGGCACACGACCCCGTCGGCCACCTCGAGCTCCCGGGCCACCCGTTTGAGGTCCCGTCGGGTGAGCCGCCGGTCGCAGGGGCTCGGCAGGTCCACCCGGGCCAGCACCTCGAACCCCTCGGCCTCCATCCGCTCGGCCAGGTCGTCCACCTGGGCCGACCCGCCCGTCTGGCACACGGCCGCGCACTCGGCGCAGCCCACGATCACCCAGCGCGCCCCGTCCCCCAGGGCGAACCGGACCTCCTCCCAGGGCTTCGGCGTGGTCACGACCATGGCTGGCTACCTCCGTTGGCGGGGGACAACCGTGCGGACGCGAGGACGGGTGGAGGTGCGGACGGTCGAACTGCCGGAGGTCGGGGGTCGCAGGTCGTTGCAGCCCGACGACCAGCCACGAACGGCCTCCGACCTACGGAAGTTCACGCGACGAACGGCAGTCCCCCGATTCCCGATTCACGGCGATTGAGCGTCCCACCGTCCCGACGTCCGCCCGTCCTAACGTCCTAACGTCCGCACGTCCCAACGTCCGCCCGTTCAATAGCACCCCGGCTCCGGGGCGGTCAACGCGGGCAACGGGGCGCCTCGCTTGACTCACGGACCCAAGGGCGTAGAATGGCGCCGCTTTTTGCCCGGAAACCCGAAGGCCGGCACCGACCCGATTCCGACACCCGTGCGCCTTTCCAACCTCTCCGTTGCCGCCGTGCTGGAGCGGGAACTCCACCCGACCCAGCTCCTGGTGCTCTCGTTCGCGGCCGCGATCTTCGGGGGCGCCGCCCTCCTCATGACCCCGTGGGCCACCACCGGCCCCCCCCTGGGGTTCGTGGACGCCCTGTTTACCGCCACCTCGGCCACCTGCGTGACGGGCCTCATCGTGGTGGACACGGGCACGGCCTTCACCCGGTTCGGCCAGGGGGTGATCCTCGCCCTGATCCAGCTCGGGGGCCTGGGGATCATGACGTATTCGAGCGTGTTTCTCCTGCTCGCGGGCCGGGGCCTCTCGTTCCGGGGGGAGGCCCTCGTGGAGGAGACCCTGGGCCGCAAGCACCGCACGAGCCCCCGGCGGCTCGTGCGCGACGTGTTCCGCTACACCATGCTCATCGAGGCCGCGGGCGCGGCCGTGCTCTACGTCGCGTTCCGGCGGGTTCACCCGTGGGACGAGGCCCTGTGGTCGGCCGTGTTCCACAGCGTGTCGGCGTTCTGCAACGCGGGGTTTTCCCTCTACGCCACAAGCTTCGTGGCGTTCCGGGGCGACTGGCTTTTGAACCTCACCATCATGCTCCTGATCACCCTGGGCGGGCTGGGGTTCCTCGTCCTCGAGGACCTGGCCGACGCCTGGGCCGACCGCCGCGCGGGCCGACCGGCTCGGCTCGGACTCCACACCAAGGTGGTGCTTGCGACGTCTGCAGTCCTCACCTTCGGCGGCGCGGCCGGCGTGTGGTTCTTCGAGGCCCCCAACACCCTGGCCGGGCTTCCGTGGCACGAGCAGGTGCTGGCGAGCCTGTTCCAGTCGGTCACCGCGCGGACAGCCGGGTTCAACACCCTGGACTACGGATCGCTTACCAACACGACGCTCTTTTTCACGATTCTCCTCATGTTCGTCGGCGCGAGCCCGGGCTCCTGCGGCGGCGGCATCAAAACCACGACCTTCGCCGTGGTGACCGGGCTCTTTCGCGACCGGCTCCGGGCCCGGGAGCGGGTGAGCCTGTTCCGACGCACCCTCCCCGAGGCCACCGTGGCCCGGGCCGTGTCGCTCCTGATGGCCTCGTTCGCGTTCGTGACCCTCGTGATCTTCGCCCTCCTCGCCACCGAGATCGGACCGGTGCCCCACCGAAGCGGCGGGGGCACGTTCTTGGAGATCTTTTTCGAGGCGGTGAGCGCGTTCGGCACGGTG
Source organism: Deferrisoma sp. (assembly GCF_054681715.1). NCBI lineage: Bacteria > Pseudomonadati > Thermodesulfobacteriota > Deferrisomatia > Deferrisomatales > Deferrisomataceae > Deferrisoma > Deferrisoma sp. Next base: position 24,908 of record NZ_BAAHFQ010000003.1, on the reverse strand, counting down.
GGGCTCTCCACCGGCATCACCCCCACCCTGAGCACGGCCGGGCGCCTCCTTGTCACCTTCACCATGTTCGTCGGCCGGGTGGGCCCGCTCACGCTCGCGATCGCGGTGGGCCGGAAGCGCGAACCCGGCCGGTTCCTGTACGCCGAAGAGAACCTGATGGTGGGATGATGGACAAACGATTCGCCGTGATCGGGCTCGGGAACTTCGGCATGGCCCTGGCGGTGGAGCTCGCCCGGCTGGGCCGGACCGTGCTGGCGGTCGACGCCAACCCCGAGCGGGCCCGGGAGGCCCAGGCCTTTGTGGACCAGGCCGTGGTGGCCGACGCCACGGCCATCGAAAACCTGAAAGCCCTGGGCGTGGAGAAGGTCGACGTGGCCACCGTGAGCCTGGGCGGCCGCATGGAGGCCTCAATCCTGGTGGTATTGCACCTCACCCGGCTCGGGGTGCCCGAGATCGTGGCCAAGGCCCTGAGCGAGGACCACGGCGAGATCCTGCGGCGCGTGGGGGCCACCCGGATCGTGTTCCCCGAGAAGGAGATGGCCCACCGGGTGGCCGAACGGGTGAGCTCCCGCAACGTGATGGACTACCTCTCGCTGGCCTCGGGGTTCGGGGTGCTCGAGCTCGCCCCCCCGAAGGAGATGGTGGGGAAAACCCTGGCCGAGCTCGATCTCACCCGCCGGTTCGGGGTCCAAGTGGTCGCGGTCAAGGAACTCATCCCCGAGCAGGTCCACATCGCGCCGCCCCCGGACCGGGTGGTGAAGGACAGCGACATCCTCGTGGTGTACGGCCCCGAGGAGGCCGTGCGCCGGCTCAAGGAAGCGTGAGATGGAACGCCGACGGTTCGCCGTGATCGGCCTCGGAAACTTCGGGTCGTACCTGGCCCGGTACCTCTACGAGATGGGCCACGACGTCCTGGCCGTGGACCGCAACGGCAAGGCCGTGGAGGCGGTGGAGCCCTACTGCTCGGCGGCCCGGGTGGCCGACGCCTCCGACAAGGAGGACCTCCAGGCCGCCGGGGTACACAATGCCGAGGTGGCCGTGGTCGCCCTGGGCACCCGGATCGACTCCTCGATCCTCGCCACCCTGTTTCTCCGGGAGTTCGGCGTGAAGGAGATCCTGGTGAAGGCCATATCCCACGACCACGCCCGGATCCTTTCGCGCATCGGGGCCACCGAGGTGATCCAGCCCGAGCGCGACATGGCCGTGCAGGTGGCCCAGCGCCTGGCCGAACCCGACGTGCTCGACCGGCTGCCGTTTCTCGAGGGCTACGTGCTGGTGGAACTCCGAGCGCCCAAGGCGCTGTGGGACCGGAGCCTCGCCGAGGCCCACCTCAGGCGCAGATGGGGGCTCTCGGTGGTCCAGGTGCGGCGGTGGGAGGGGGGAAAGGAGCAGGCGATCTTTGCCGGGCCCGACACCGAACTGCGGCAGGGCGACGTGCTGGTGGCCCTCGCCAAGCCCGAGGACGTGGAACGGTTCCGGCGGGAGAACCCGGGATAGGCCCGTCCTTCGCGTTGACCGGTTCTCGGGGCATCAAGTAGCATACGGCCCTCCCGCGGCGTGGAAGCCCCCTGGGCCCCTGAGGGGCCGTACAACGCCTGGGGGAATCGAAAAGGGGGCGATTCCCCGATGTGGGAGCGCTTTCCAAGTAACTTCGGTCTACGGTCGTCGGTCTGGCGGTCTCCGGTCCCGTGGTCCAGACCGCGGCGGCCCACCGTGTGGCCGAGGCGGAAGTTATTGTTTTTGCAAACAGGCCGCGCCTCGCGGCCTACCGGAGCTTCCAAGGCGCGATCCGGACCAAACGCCCCTGGCAAGGCGGTGGTAGCCGGGACACCACTCCCACGCAGCGGTACACATCCTGGCGCTGAAATCACAAGGCCGCTCGGCAGCCTAGCCGCCTGGCTGCCCGGCCGTTCAGCCCCCGAGCCTTCTCGCCCGAACGAAAGGTTTTCCCATGTGGGTCAACGAGGCGCTGTTCCACCGGATCCAGAGGCTCCCGCCCTATGTGTTCAAGGTGGTGGACGACCTCAAGATGGAGGCGCGCCGCCGGGGCGAGGACATCGTGGATCTGGGCATGGGGAACCCCGACCGCCCCACCCCGCCCCACATCGTGGCAAAGCTCGTCGAGGCGGCCCAAAAGCCCAAGAACCACCGCTACAGCATCTCCCGGGGCATCTACAAGCTCCGCCTCGCCATGGCCAACTGGTACCAGCGCCGCTACGGGGTTGCCCTCGACCCCGAGACCGAGGTGTGCGTGACCCTGGGGGCCAAGGAGGGGCTCGCCCACCTCGTGATGGCGATTCTGGCACCCGGCGATGTCGCGTTCGTGCCGAACCCCACCTACCCGATCCACTCCTACTCGGTGGTCCTGGCCGACGGCGACCTGCGGGCCATCGAGCTCGGCGAGGGGGGCGACGAGTTCCTGGAGCGCCTGGAGCGCGAGATCAAGAACGTCTGGCCCCGGCCCAAGCTCCTCATCCTGAACTTCCCCCAGAACCCCACCACCCAGGTGGCCGACCTCGGCTTTTTCGAGAAGGTGGTGGCGTTTTGCCGGGAGAACCGGATCCTTCTCATCCACGACCTCGCCTACGCGGACATCTGCTTCGACGGGTACCGGGCGCCGAGCATCCTCCAGGTGCCGGGCGCCAAGGACGTGGCCGTGGAGTTCACGAGCCTGTCCAAGAGCTACAACATGGCGGGCTGGCGGGTGGGGTTCTGCGTGGGGAACCCGGCCATGGTCCACGCCCTCACCCGGATCAAGTCGTACCTCGACTACGGCATGTTCCAACCGATCCAGATCGCATCGGTGATCGCCCTCGACGAAACCCCCGACGAGGTGGTCCAGGAGATCGCCGAGGTGTACCGGTCGCGGCGCGACAAGCTGGTGGAGGGGCTCAACCGCGCCGGGTGGCCGGTGGAGAAGCCCAAGGCCACCATGTTCGTGTGGGCCCCGATCCCGGAGCCGTTCCGGGAGATGGGGAGCCTCGAATTCGCCAAACTCCTCCTGCGGGAGGCCAAGGTGGCGGCGAGCCCGGGCGTGGGGTTCGGCCAGTACGGCGACGGCCACGTGCGGTTCGCCCTGGTGGAGAACGAGCACCGGATCCTTCAGGCCGTGCACGGGATCCGGGGCATGATGCGCAGACTGGCGGGATAGCGGGGGGCAAGCGGGGAGGCTGGGAGGCAGGAAAGCCCAGGTCGTTGCCGTCTCACCACAAACGATGAACGACCGGCGCCCTTCAACGGCTCACCATTCACGATTCACGATTTACGACTTACGACTCACGACAGTTATACGATTCACGATATTTAGCCACAGATCCACACGGATTCACACAGATCGAAAAATCCCTATCTGTGTCCATCTGTGCAATCTGTGGTCAAAAAAATTCACGACCCCAACCACGGAGAACTCCATGAACGAGATCGGTGTCGGACTCATCGGGATGGGCACCGTGGGCGCCGGCGTGGTGCAGGTGCTCCTGGAAAACGCGGACGAGATCGCCCGGCGGCTCGGGTTCGGGCTGCGACTCGTCAAGGTGGCCGACAAGGACATCACCACCGACCGGGGCGTGACGGTGGACCCGGGCGTGCTCACCACCGACGCCCGCGAGGTGATCGGCAACCCCGAGATCCAGATCGTGATCGAGCTCATCGGCGGCTACGAGCCGGCCAAAACGTTCCTCCTGGAGGCCATCGCCGCCGGCCAGTCGGTGGTCACCGCGAACAAGGCCCTTCTGGCCGTGCACGGAGACGAGATCTTCGCCGCGGCCCGGGCCAACGGCGTCGACGTGGGGTTCGAGGCCAGCGTGGGGGGCGGGATCCCGATCCTCCGGGCCGTGCGGGAGGGGCTCGCCTCGGACCGCATCGACCGGGTCTACGGCATCTTGAACGGCACCACCAACTACATCCTCACCGAGATGAAGGAGAAGGGGGAGTCCTTCGACCGGGTGCTCCGGGAGGCCCAGCGGTTGGGCTACGCCGAGGCCGACCCCACTTTCGACGTGGAGGGGGTGGACGCGGCCCACAAGATCACGATCCTCGCCTCCATGGCCTTCGGGTGCCGGGTTCCCTTCGACCGGGTGTTCACCGAGGGCATCCGGGACCTGACGCCCCAGGACATCCAGTACGCCCGCGATTTCGGATACGACATCAAGCTCCTCGGGATCGCCAAGCGCGACGGCGGCCGGGTGGAGGTGCGGGTCCACCCCACCATGATCCCCTCGGACCACCTGCTGGCCGACGTGCGGGGCGTCTACAACGCCGTGTTCGTGGAGGCCGAGTTCCTGGGGCCCACGCTCTACTACGGCCAGGGAGCCGGCCGGCGGGCCACGGCGAGCGCGGTGGTGGCCGACGTGGTGGACATCGCCCGGAACCTGGCCCGGGGGGCGGCGTGCCGGGTGCCGGCCCGGGCGTTCCCCGAGGACGCCCTCGGGCCCGCCGATCTCAAACCCATCGAAGAGGTGGTCTGCCAGTACTACCTGCGGTTCACGGCGCTGGACCGGCCCGGGGTGCTCTCGAAGATCTCGGGCGTGCTGGGGTCCTACAACATCTCCATCGAGAGCGTGGTTCAAAAGGGCCGCGACGCGGGCCAGGCCGTGCCACTCGTCATCATGACCCACGAGGCCCGGGAGGCCGACGTGCGCCAGGCCCTGGGCGAGATCGACTCCCTGGGCGTGACCCTCGGCCGGCCCTCCCTCATCCGGATCGAGAGCACCCTGTGAAGATCGTGATCCTCCTGGGGGACGGCATGGCCGACCTCCCCCACCCGCACTACGGTGACCGTACGGCACTGGAGGCCGCCCGCACCCCCGAGATGGACGCCCTGGCCCGGGCCGGGGCCCTGGGCCTCGCGCGCACCGTGCCCGAGGGCTTCCCCCCGGGCTCCGATGTGGCGAACCTCTCGGTCCTCGGGTACGACCCTGCCCGGTGCTACACGGGCCGGGCGCCTCTCGAGGCCGCCGCCATGGGCGTGGAGCTCGGGCCGGCCGACGTGGCCTTCCGCATGAACCTGGTCACCCTGCTCCCGGGGGTGGACCGGGTGTTCCTGGACGACTTCTCGGCGGGCCACATCACCACCGAAGAGGCCCGGGCCCTGGTGGAGACCCTGGCCCGGGAGCTTTCGGACGACGGGTTCGAGTTCTACCCGGGGGTGGGGTACCGCCACCTCTTCGTGTGGCGAAACGGGCTCGCCGGCGCCGAGACCACCCCGCCCCACGACATCCAGGGCCAGGCGATCCACGAGCACCTGCCCCGGGGCGAAGGGGCCGAGACGCTCCTGCACCTCATCACCGGAAGCCAGATCCTCCTCAAGGACCACCCGGTGAACCGGGCCCGCCGGGAGCGGGGCCTCAAGGAGGCCAACTCCATCTGGCTCTGGGGCCAGGGCCGGCGGCCCGCCCTCGAAACCTACCGCGACCGGTTCGGGCTGGGGGGCGCCGTGATCTCGGCCGTGGACCTCTTGAAGGGCATCGCCCGGCTGGCGGGACTCGACGCCCCCCGGGTCGAGGGCGCCACGGGGTACATCGACACGAACTACGAGGGGAAGGTGGAGGCCCTTCTCGGGGCCCTGGAGGCCGGGGACTTCGGGTTCGTGCACGTGGAGGCCCCCGACGAGGCCGCCCACGCCGGAAACGCCCAGCACAAGGTCCGGGCCATCGAGGACTTCGACGCCCGAGTGGTGGGGCCGGTGCGCCGGGCCCTGGAGGCCCGGGGCGATCCGTTCCGGCTCCTCGTGATGCCCGACCACCCCACCCCCCTTGCGATCCGCACCCACACGGCCGACCCCGTGCCGTTCGTGCTCTACGATTCCGAGGGCCCGGCCGGCCCGGCCGGCGCCGGGTTCACCGAGGCCGAGGCCGAGGCCACGGGGCTTCGGGTGGACGCCGCCCACCGGCTGCTCGACCACCTCACCGGGAGGAACCGGCTGTGGTGATCGAGACCTCCTACCGGGTCATCTACGGCGACACCGACACCATGGGGGTGGTGTACTACGGCACGTACCTGCGGCTGTTCGAGATCGGCCGAAACGAGTACATGCGGGCCCGGGGCCTCACGTACCGCGAGGTGGAAGAGCGGGGCATCCAGCTCCCGGTCACCGAGGCCCGGTGCCGGTACCTGCGGCCCGCCCGGTACGACGACCTCCTCACCATCGCCACCCGGGTCACCCAGGCCCGGGGCGCCCGGGTGCGGTTCGACTACGAGATCCGGAGCGACGACGGAACCCTCCTGGCCCAGGGCCACACGGAGCACGGCGCCGTGGGCCCCCGGGGCCGGCCCGTGCGGCTTCCGCCCGACGTCCTCGAGGCCCTGGCCGCGGAGGAGGGGCAGGGGGCGTAGGTCGTGGGTCGCGGGTCGTAGGTCGGGGGTCGTTCGTCGCAGGTCGCAGGTCGCGGGTCGTTGGTCGTGGGTCGCCCGCACGGGGCCGCCCGCCGACTCCGAGGCGATTCCCGATTCCCGGAGGCCGCCTAGCCGCCGAACTGCCTAGCCGCCAGGCCACCCGATGCACGCTCCCGACATCGACACCGCCGCCTACGACTGGACCGCCAAGCTCCTCGGGCTCGCCGAGCGGGTGTTCCGCCTGCGGATCCGGCTCGGAGGCGATCCGGCCCTCCTCGAGGCCGGCGACATCTTCCTCTTCAACCACTTCGCTCGGATCGAGACCTTCATCCCCCCCTACCTGATCCACCGCCACACCGGGGCCCACTGCCGCACCGTGGCCGCGGCCGAACTCGTGCGGTCCACCGGGGCCCTGGGCCGGTACCTCTCGGCCCTCGGCGCGGTGCCCAACGACGAACCCGGGCTCCTCGAGTTCCTGGCGGCCGAGGTGCTCCGGGGCCACCGGGTGGTCGTGTTCCCCGAAGGCGGCATGGTCAAGGACCGGCGGGTCCTCGACGAGCGGGGCCGGTACGCCGTCTATTCCCGCACGCGCCGGGAACGGCGAAAGCACCACACCGGCGCGGCCGTGGTGGCGCTCGCCGTGGCCGCGTTCCGCCGAGCCGTCCGCCGGGCCGAAGAGCGGGGCGAGGACGACCGCATCGCCCGGTGGGCCGAGGCCCTGGGCATCGGATCCCCCGAGGCCCTGGTGAAAAACGCCCGGCGGCCCACCGTGATCGTGCCCGCCAACATCACCTTCTACCCGATGCGGGTCACCGGGAACCTCCTGGAGCGGGCGGCCCAGTGGTTCGTGGAGGGGCTGAGCCCCCGGCTCGCCGAGGAACTGCGGGTCGAGGGAAACCTGCTCCTAAGGGACACCGACATGGACGTGCGGCTCGCCCCCCCCTTGCGGGTGGACGAGGCGTTGGGGCCGTGGGACCGGGTCTTCCTGCGGCTCGCCGCGCCGCTCCCCGAAACCCCGGCCGACTTCCTGCGGCCCGGAACCCGCCTGGGCCGGCCCTGGGCCCGGCGCCGGCGGCGGCTCGCGCTGCGGCTACGCGACCGGTACATGGAGGCCATGTACCAGGCGGTCACCGTGAACCTCTGCCACCTGGCCTCCCGCGTCATCGCCCGCTGGGTCGAGGGCGGCCGGGCCGAGGTGGAGGGACGAACCCTGCGGCGGGCCGTGTACCGGGCGGTCAAGGCCGCCCAGGCCGAACCAGCCCTCCACCTCCACGAGAGCGTGGACCACCCGGACGAGTACGCAGGCCTCCTCGGGGCCGGGTGCGAGGGATTCGAGGAATTCGTCGCCACGGCCGAAGCGGCCGAACTCCTCCGGGCCGAGGGCGACCGTTTCCGGTTCTCCGACAAGCTCCGGGAGGAGTTTGGGCTCGACGAGATCCGGCTCGAAAACCCGGTGGCCGTGTACGCCAACGAGGTGGCGCCCCTGCCCGGGGTGCGCCGGGCCGTGGACCGGGGCCTCGCCGCGGTGGAGCGCCCCGATCCCCTCGACTGGGCCCGCACCCGGTTCGACGACGAGGTGCGGCTCTACCGGTACGACCTCGAGGCCTTCGGGCGGCCCGAGTCCGAGGAGATCGCCCGCACCGAGGGGGTGAAGCAGCCCGGGGAGCCCTACCTCCTCGTGCCCGAAAGGCCCCGGCCGCCCGCCGTCCTCCTGATCCACGGGTTTACGGCCTCCCCCGCCGAACTGCGGCCCTTTGGGGAGCGGCTGGCGGCCCGGGGTCATCCCGTGCTGGGGGTACGCCTGCGGGGCCACGGCACGAGCCCCTGGGATCTGCGGGAGCGGTCGTGGGAGGAATGGCTCGCCTCGGTGCGCCGGGGGTTCGAGGCCCTGCGCGAGGCCTGGGACCGGGTGGCCGCGGTGGGGTTCTCGGCCGGGGGGCTCCTGGCCCTCCTCCTCGCGGCCGACCGGCCCGAGGGCCTCGACCGGGTCGCGGCCATCGCCTCCCCGGTGCGGGTGCGCGACCGGGGCATGCGGCTTGTGCCCCTCGTTCACGGCGCCAACGTGGTGGCCCACACCCTCGGGGTGCCCGATCTCATGCGGTTCCACCGCTCGTCGCCAGAACACCCCGACATCAACTACATCCACGTGCCCGTGCGCGCCCTCTTCGAGCTGGGCCGGCTGATCGACGAGGCCCGCTCCCGGCTCCCCGACGTGGACGTGCCCGTGCTCCTCATCCAGGGCACCGAGGACCCAACCGTCGACCCCGAGAGCGGGGAACTCCTCTACCAGGGCCTTCGGGTACGCGACAAGGCCCTCGTCCTCATCCCCTCGGAGCGCCACGGCATCCTGCGGGAGAACATCGGCGGCACCCAGGACCGGGTGCTGGAGTTCCTGGAGTCCGGCGGCCGGGCCCCCGCCGGAGAGTACGCCCGATCCCGGTGAGACGTCCGTCCCGCCGCGCCCCCCAACGTGCTGGCCTGCCGAACGCGTGCCCCCCAATGGTGTTGGACTCCAGTCTCATATCCCTGGGGATCAAAAAGCCGCCGGGAGTACTTCGGACGGGCCGAGGACCTACATACACGCCGCAAAGACGCGCTCCGGGCGAAGCGCCTAAAATGTTTCGTCTTTCCGGCTTCTCTGTGACTCGGTGGTGTCAAACTCGGGTCTAGCCGTGCCCCGATTTCCTGCGCAGGGGGAAGTCGTCGACCTCGGAGGCTAGCGGATTTGTGGGCTACGCGGTGTGCGTGGCGGTTTCGGCGCGGGTGGCGGGGTGGAGCTTCACCTCAGCGCCGGTACCGCGGTTGGGCCGGTACTCGGGCACGATCTCCCTGAGCTTCGCCACGATGAGCTCGGGCTCCCCCTTTCGCACGCAGAACTTGAGCTCCTGAAGGTGGCGCTCCATCTCCTTGAGCGGCACCGTTCGGGCCGCGGCTACCAAAATCTTCCGGTGTTCTGTCTTCTTCACCCCTTCGCCGTCGATCAGGAGTTCCTCGAACAGCTTCTCCCCGGGGCGGAGCCCCGTGAAGACGATCTCGATATCGTCGTGGGGCTCTAGTCCCGAGAGCCGGATCAGGTCCTCGGCCAAGTGAACGATCTTCACGGGCTCGCCCATGTCGAGGAGGAAGATCTCACCGCCCCGCCCCATGCTCCCGGCCTGAAGTACGAGCTGGCTCGCCTCGGGAATCGTCATGAAGTAGCGGATCACGTCGGGGTGGGTCACCGTCACCGGCCCGCCCCGGCGGATCTGCTCCTGGAAGAGCGGCACCACGCTCCCGTTCGAACCCAGCACGTTTCCGAACCGCACGGTCACGTACTCCGTGCGGCTTTCCGCGTCAAAGGCTTGCACGAACATCTCGGCCGCCCGCTTGGAGGCCCCCATCACGTTCGTAGGGTTCACGGCCTTGTCGGTCGAGATCATCACGAACCGCTCCACCCCCGCGGCCGCAGCCGCCTCGGCCAGATTCCGGGTGCCGAACACGTTCGTCTTCACAGCCTCGGCCGGGTGGTACTCCATCATGGGTACGTGCTTGTAGGCGGCCGCGTGGAACACCACCTGGGGCCGGTACCCCTCGAACACGGCCCCCACCTGGTCCCGGTCGCGCACGTCGGCGAGCACCGGCAGCACGTCTAACCCCGGGAACTCCCGTCTCAATTCCAAGTGGACCTGGTAGAGCGGGGTTTCCGCGACCTCGAAGAGAATGAGTTTCCTCGGCCCGAACCGGGCCACCTGCCGGCAGATCTCGCTTCCGATCGAGCCCCCGGCCCCGGTCACGAGCACCCGCCGGCCCGCCAGGTACCCCGCGATCCGGTCGGTGTCGAGCTTCACCGGGTCGCGGCCCAACAGGTCCTCTAGGTTCACGTCCCGAAGCTGGGCCGCAAGCCGCCGGGGCTCCAGCATGTCCGTTATGGGCGGTAGTGTCTGCACCTGGAGCCCCTCGGCCTGGCACCGGTGTACCACCTCGCGGATCAGTTTCGACGGGGCCGACGGGATCGCGATGATGACCCGCTTCACCCCGTGAAACCGGGCGAGCCGTCCCAGGTCCCGGATGCGGCCCAACACCGGAATGTCCAGCACTCGGGCCCCCACCTTGGCCGGGTCGTCGTCCAGGAACCCCACCACCCGGAGTTTCATGTCGGGGTTCTGGCGGATCTCCTGCGCCAGCAGTCGGCCGCCCATGCCGGCCCCCACGATCAGCACGGGATCCCCCTCCTCAGCCCGTCGGGCGTAACAGTGCTCCTGAAAGAGCCTCCAGGCCAGGCTCCGGCCCATGACAAGCCCGTTCAGGATCATCCAGTCGAGAAGGGGGATGCTGCGGGAGTACCCCTCGAACCGGGTGAAAAAGAGCGTAAGCACCGTGGCCACGAGGCAGGCCACGGAAACGGTTTTCAGGATGTGGACGAGGTCGGGGATCGAGGCGTAGCGCCAGAGCCGGCGGTAGAACCCCGACAGGAAGAACACGAGGGGCTTGACGGCCACCGAAACCGCAAGGCCGACCAGCAACACATCGCGCTGGCCGGCCGGCACGGTCCAGTCGAACCGGACGAGGTAGGCGAGAAGGTACGCCACGACCACCAAGGCCGTGTCGACCGGAAGAAGGAGAAGCCTCCTGTACCGAACCATGCAAACCCCCAGGCCCGCCGAGCACCGGGCCGGGCTTCAGAAAACCAGCGACAGCCACCCGCCGCCGCAGCACGCCGTGGGTTCTACCACCTCCGAGGTCGGAAGTCCAGAAGGTTGCCGGCCCGCTCAGCGCACCGCACGGCGCACGACATCGGCCAACACCTCGCAGGTCTTGCCGATTTCGGCTTCGGTGAGCGTGGGGTGCACGAGGAACATGAGGCTCGTTTCCCCGAGCTCCCGCGCCACCGGCAACCGCTCGGCGGGCCGCCACCCCGTGCCCTCGAAGGCCTGTTCCAGGTAGACCTCGGAACACGACCCCGTGTAGCACGGCACCCCTTGCGCGTTGATCTCGGCGAGAATCCGGTCACGACCCCAACCCGGGCGAAGGGCTTCCGGCTCCACGAACACGTAACACTTGTACGCCGCGTGTTCGACGTGGTCCGGAACCCGGGGTACCCGCAAGCCCGGCACCGAGCGGGCCGCCTCCCAGATGCGGTGTGCGTTCCGAACCCGCGCGGCATGCCAGTCTTCCATGCGGCGCAACTGGATCCGGCCAATCACGGCCTGCATCTCCGTCATGCGCCAGTTCGTGCCGAAGTTCTCGTGAAGCCAGCGGAACCCGGGCGAGTGTTTCCGCTCGTACACCGCCTCCCAGCTCTTCCCGTGGTCTTTGTACGACCACATGCACTTCCAGCGTTCCCGCGAGTTCGTGGTCACCATGCCCCCCTCCCCGCCCGTCGTCATGATCTTGTCCTGGCAGAACGACCACGCCCCCACATCGCCTAAGGAACCCACCGACCGGCCGCGATAGCGTGCACCGTGGGCCTGAGCGCAGTCCTCGATCACGAAAAGACCATGCGCGTCCGCAAGTTCAAGGATCGCGTCCATCTCGCAGGGCCACCCCGCCAGGTGCACGCACACGATCCCCCGGGTCCGAGGCGTCAGCACCCGGGCGATCGTCTCGGCCGTGATGTTCTGGGAATCCCGGTCCACGTCGGCAAACACCGGTACCCCGCCCGCGTTCACAATGCACGAGGCAGACGCGATGAACGTCCGAGGCGCCACCACCACCTCGTCGCCCGACTGAAGGCCCACCGCCCGCAGCGCCAACTCGATCGCCACCGTGCCGTTCGCCACTGCCACCGCATACCGCGTGCCGACCCACTCCGCAAACTCCCGCTCGAACTCCCGGCCTTCGGAACCCGTCCAGTAATTCACCCGGTTCGACAGGAGCACCCGGCGAACCGCTTCGGCTTCCTCCTCCGTGAAGGACGGCCAAGGGGAGAATCCCGTCCCCAGCATCACGCGCCTTTTTTCTCGAAAATCCGGGCCGGGTTCCCCACCACCGTCACACCCGGCGGAACGTCCTTTGTGACCACCGCGCCCATCCCCACCACGGCACCCCTACCGATCACAAGAGGACTTCCAGGTCGGCCCTGTCGGATGATCGCCCCCGTGCCGATGTACGCATGGTCTTCAATCACCACGTTTCCGTTGCACCGCACACCCGGCGCAAAGGTCACGAAGTCCCCGATCACGCAGTCGTGCTCCACGTAACTATAGAGATTCGCGTGGAAGTGGCGACCGATGCGGATGTTGCTCGTGAGGGTCACGAAAGGGCACAGGATCGCCCCTTCTCCCAGATCAACGTCGTCCAACTGCACAACGTTTCCGGCAACCACGCTAAAAAACCCAACCCCGTCCCGCTCACATCGTTTTGCCAGCCTCTCGCGCACCCGGCTGTCCGCGATGGCGACGCACACCCGCCGCTCGCTCGCAGGCTCCCGGAGCCACTCCTCGTACGTGAGCACCCGATGGCCGTTCACCACCGACCCCGGTTTCCCATCATCCACGAACACCAACTCGTACGGTTCCGTCACCGTCCGGTTTAACTGGCACCGGGCCAGAGGCATCACGCCACGGCCGCACCCACTCGCCCCGTAGATCGCGTACGACTTCATGCCTGCCTTTCGCGCGCCTCTGTGTGAGAGGTTCCTGTAAACCTCGGCATTGTAGCCTCGCCGGCGGCGCTGATGCCCTCCCGCAGGAGCACCTTTTTCAAAGTCAACAACAGGATCTTGAGATCGAGCCACAGGCTCTGATTGTCCACATACCACACATCGAGCCGAAACTTTTCCTCCCACGTGAGAGCGTTGCGGCCGTTCACCTGAGCCCACCCCGTGATTCCCGGCTTCACCTCGTGCCGCCGGGCCTGTTCTGGCGTGTAGAGGGGCAGATACTCCATCAGTAGAGGTCGAGGCCCCACCAGACTCATCTCCCCCTTCAGCACATTGAACAACTCCGGCAACTCGTCGAGGCTGGTGCTCCGAAGCCACCGGCCGAACGGCGTCAACCTCTCCGCGTCGGGCAAGAGCTCCCCATCGGGTCCCCTCGCATCCGTCATCGTCCGGAATTTATACATTACAAAGGGCCTGCCGTGCATTCCGGGGCGGACCTGCCGAAAAAAAACGGGCGTTCCTAATTTGGCCCTCACGAGCGCTGAAAGCACGGCACAAACAGGTCCGGCCAAAATAAGCGCCCCGAAACCCAGGATTATATCGATCCCTCGTTTCCCCCAACTCCGATACCACCCCACAGATTGCCGAATGGTCACACCAATCGCTCCACCAAGCGGAGAAACTCGCCCGCGTGCGTCGCCCGGTTAAATTGACGGGCGACAAACTCCCGGGCGTTTGTTCCCATCTCGCGCGCTTCCGCAGGGTTGTCCACGAACCGTCTGACGACCTGGGCAAGGCTTTCGGGGTCGCCCGGCGGGACGAACACCCCACCCCGCGCGGCTTCCACCACCTCTCGGATAACGCCGTCAATCGCCAGAATCGTTGGACGGCCCGCGGCCATGTAATCGAACACTTTATTGGGGTACGTTGTTCGAAACATGGGAATATCTTTTAACGTCGCCACACAGGCGTCGCTGGCAGCCAGCACGGTCGGAATCTCGGCCTTCGGTCTAGGCCCAGCAAAAATGACATTATTTAGATTTTGTTCCGCCGCGAACGCCTCCAGCGCCGGTCTCTCCTTCCCGTCTCCAACAAGCACAAACCGGATCCGATCGTCTCCTCGCAGCAGGTCGGCGGCCCGAAGAATCGTCCAGATGTCATTTGCCAGACCCAACGCGCCGGCATACGTAACCACGAACTTCCCGTCCAGGCCGAACTCGGTTCGAAATGCCGCGCCATGATCCTCGGGTCGAAACATCTCGGGGTCTACACCGTTCGGAATGAGAGAAATCTTCCCGACGCGGATGCGCTTCTCCTTCAAATAGTCTCTATATGCCGGCGAGTTGACCACGATATGGCTTGCCCGGCCATACAGGAACAGTTCCAACCACCGCGCCAACGAGATAAGCAACCGATTCTTGAGAACCCCCATATCCACGGCAAACTCCGGCCACAGATCCCGAATTTCGAGAAGGAAAGGTCGCCGGCGAAGAGCGGCAACGAACCAAGCAGAAACTGCCTGGAAAATCGGTGGCGACGTACCCATCACGACATCCACCTTTCCTGCCCGCAACCCGGCAACCACCGACGTGCACATGAAACTGAGGAATGACACCACCCGCCACACGAAGCTCTTGTGCAAACTGGGGTATGTGTACGCTCGAAGGATCCGGATGCCGTCTACTTCTTGCTCGGACACGAGTCCTCCCCGGTCCACGATCTTCCCACCGGTGAGGTAACTCAAATCGCTGGCCACGATCGTTACCGTGTGCCCTTGGCGAACGAGGCGTCGGGCGAACTCGTAATGCCGGGTCCCCCCAGGTTCGTTGGGGCCAACAAAGGCTTGGTGAATAATCAGAAGATGCATCAGAAGGTCAGTCCCACTCCACGAGCGTATCAATACGACCAGGCGCCTTTATTTCGACCTCTAGGACCGGCAGTTCGCTCTTCTGCAGGTAAAACCGGGACTCCCACCCCTTGACCACACGCACTTGCAACCCAACTTCGGAACACACACTAATTCGAAGAGAACCCAGGCGCAGACCTATGTTCTCTTCACGCCAACTCCCCGGCTTCAGCCGCCAACGGAGAACCGCCCGTTCTCGGAAGCCTTCGACTTCGTCCCGTACGAGCAACCGGTTTGTCCCCAGCACCACCTCACGCCGGTGCCGATGTCCGTGGCGATCCTTGTACGCCGCCGCAAAGGAGACCTGGCCACCTTCTTCCTGTATGGGAGACACCTCCAACGGTTCCAGCCAGTCTCCGAACAGGAAACGACCGATCCGGGGCATCTGATCCATGTCATCGAACTGAACCGTGTTGTGACTCTCTGTTCCAGAGAAATAGCTTAGCCACTTCGGTTCCGAGTTATAGCTGAACGTCCCTGCATCGCGAAGCCAATTCTCCCCGCGAATCCAGAAATCCAGGTGAAGTGCGTCAGCGTGACTGGGGCGGAAGCGAAATCGGGGATACCGGACATAGGCTACCGCATTGCCCGCCCGAAGCACCGCGTATCCACCTTCCGGATACACCTCGCTCCCCGGGCGCGGGAGGTCACGCACAGTTGGGTGTTCCAACCCAAAAAGATTCACGTACGCCCACGCAGGCCCGCCTGGCTCCCCATACGCATACGCATTACAAAAAAGCACGCTCGCGAACTGCACAGAAGGCCGAAAATCCCTGTACGCAAGGACGGGAAGTGCCCAGAGCCAGGCCCCGTCGTTTGCGCCCAAGTTGGGGGCGTCGCCCGACTCCCGTAAAACAAAGGCGTGCAGCCATTGTGTAGCAGCAGCGGCTCGTTCGGTGAAGGTCGCGGAGAATTCGGGAAGTCCTAGCTCCCGCCTCCATAGCTCGACGAAGCACAACGTGTCGAGCATCAACCGGTGGTAGTTCACCGAGTGCTGGCTGAAGCTGCCATCGGAGGCGATCAGGCGGGCTACCCGATCTTCCAACCACTTCCGCCCCTTTCGAAACCACCGGCCCCCGTCAGAATCGTTCAACACTTTCTGGAGCCACGATCCCCCCACAAACATCGCCGCAGCTTCCAAGGTGCCGTGATTGTTGTCCTGCCCCATAGCGTAGAGCAGGGTCGGCTCGATCCGCCGGCAGTGGACGCGGAGGAGATCGAGCAACCCCTCCGGCGGGCGGTCCACAAGGCCCAGGAGGCGGGCAGCGGCGGCTAACTGTAGCACCCGAATCGATGCTTCCTGCCCGCACTTCCAATTCGGCCCTCGGTACGGCGGGTTTGCTTCGACCCAGTCGCGCAGAAGCACCTCCGCAAGCGCGAGATCATCTTCCGACCCCGCGGCCGCTCCCACCGCCAAAGGCAGAAGCCACGGAAACCGAGAGGCTTCCCAAACGGTCTTGATATCCCCGGCACCGCTCTCGAAATCCGGGACTTCCCACCACGGGCGGTCCCCGCCAGTCACCCTGGCCCCGGTCAACACGTTTGCATGCCAGTCGAACTTCCCTGGCACGAGGTCCACGACCTTCCATCCGAACGCCCGCCACGAAACTCCCTCACCAGCGGACATCCGTTTGGGTGGCCGTCGGCACAGGAATGGAGCCCGAGGTATCCCCGCTCGCAACCTCCGAACCGGATTGAGCCCCGTCCGCACCCCCAAACGGTACCACGCAACCCGCCCTACGCTCCGGAAGCCCAGCCGGGGCAGCGTGCGAACCAGCTCCGCAACCCGCGTCATTGCCCGCGAAGGATTTCTGCTGCGTGGATGGTGACCCGCGCGACCTCGGTCAACTCGCCCGCTGGAATCGGGGAGGGCGCACCTTCCTCCACCGCATGGAGAAACGCCTGGGCGCACCGCTCCTGGCCTTTGTCCTGTCGCCACAGCTTGATGCGCCGGAACCCAGGCCAGCCGTATCCGACCAACTCTCGAAAATTGTTCAACTGTAGGACGCGACCGCCTGCGAAGACCTCGATCCGCTCCTTTTGGAACCTCGGGGAACCGTTCGCGAGGTAGTGGATCGTTCCGAACGAGCCGTCCGCGAACCCTAGGACCAGCACGGCTTTATCATCCCTGACTTCCAACCCGTCATGGGGCCCCATACATTTGGCCTCTACGGAAACGATCTGGCTGCCCACCAGATAGCGCATGAGATCCACATAATGGCACGCCTCTCCAATGATTCGGCCGCCCCCGACCTCGGGATCCTGTGTCCAATGGCTTCTCGTGATGGCCCCTGCGTTCATCACCATGACGAACGTCTTGGGTTCGTGCACGGCGTCCAGAAGCTCCTTCATCTTCTGCACGTGCGGCGCAAACCTTCTGTTAAAACCAACCATGAGTCGCGCGCTCTGGCCCTCGGCCTGCAGCTCCGAGAGAAGCCCCTCCAACCGCTCCACCTCCTCCTTTCGGATCGCAAGCGGTTTCTCCACAAACACGTTTTTCCCGGCACGCAGAGCTTTCTCTACGAATTGCGCGTGCGAATCATGCCTCGTGGCCACGACCACTGTATTGATCTCTTCGTTCGCAAAAACATCCTCTACGTCGGTCGTGGCGTACAGAAAGCCGTGCTTTCTCCCCTGTACCCCTGCACTAGTACCACCGCTTGCTGCAATGGTATGGAGCTGCGCCCCGGCTTCCTTAAAGGCCGGGATCAGCATCCGCGACGCGTAGTTCCCTGCCCCGATAAAGGCAACCACAGGCTTCTGAGGGTCGAAGCGGGCCTCAGACTGTGGCTTCAGCCTCACCCGACGTTCCGGTACGGCGAGTGAACCCGAGTCATTTCCCCCGTATTCCAGCAGAATTCCGAGAACCGACCGATCCTTGAGAAGCAGATCATAGGCCTCCGGGGCACGATCAAACGGGAATCGGTGCGATATGAGCGGTTTTACGTCGAGCGCTCCAGAGGCCATCATGTCCAGGACCGCCTCGAAGTTCCGCTGCTCCGTCCACCGAACAAACCCGATCGGGTAGTCGTGCCCGTTCTCCTCGTACTCCGGGTCGTAGCGTCCCGGCCCGTAGGAGCAAGACACCTGAAAGGTCAGTTCCTTCTCGTAGAAATCTGCCCGCGAGAGCTCCAGCCCTGTCACTCCCACCAAGACGATGCGACCCCGCTTCCGGCACATCTGCGCCGCCTGGTGCACCGGTTCGCTGCTTTTCGTGGACGCGGCGATGAGGACCGCGTCCACTCCGCGGCCCCGCGAAAACGCCTGAGCCGCGGCTATCGGATCCCCCCCCTTCGAGAGATCCACAACCTCCGCCCCGAATTGCCGGGCCAGTTCCACCTTCGAGGAATCCAAATCTATGCCGAGCACCCTGCACCCGTGGGCACGAAGCAACTGCACGGCCAACAAACCTATCAACCCGAGCCCCGTTACGACGATGGCCTCGCCCAACGTGGGAGCCGCCAACCGGATCCCCTGGAGCGCTATCGCCCCGAGCACTGTGAACGCTGCTTCCTCGTCGCTTACGTTCTCCGGAACCTTAGCCGCCAAGTTCTTTGGCACCACCACGTATTCGGCGTGCGACCCATTTGAGACCACGCGGTCTCCCACTGCGAACCCGTCGACCCGTGGCCCTACCTCTATCACCCTCCCCACATTGCAATACCCCAGCGCCACAGGGTCACTGAGTTTCGATCGCACCGCCTCCACTGTGGTCATAAGGCCATCTGTGCGCACCTTGTCGAGCACCTGCCGCACCTTGTCAGGTTGCTGTTTCGCCTTCGCCACCCACCGCGACCGACCGAAATCAAGCAGCATCCTCTCAGTGCCGGCTGAAATCAGGCTTTTTGAGGATTGAATCAGCAATCGCCCGGGCCCAGCCCTGGGTGTCGGGACATCAGCAATACGCAGCGCCCCATCTTTGAGCAATTGCAGGAGTTGCCTCATCCTAGTCCTCGCCTTCCAATCAGTAAGCGCCTTATCAAGGCGCTTCGTTATTATCGTATAGAAGGACCACAGGAGTGCCTACCGTAGAGCCAAAGAAGACACAGACTGACCACAACGCCATGGCTGACCAACGTCGTCAAAAGATCACTATCAGCCCAAGCCGTCCGCAACGGCGCGAACAGGAGACTTGCTGCTAATAATTTTGGGACACCTGATTTCAGTAATGCATTAACGCATTTTAGTACTACCCCCAAGACACAGGCATACGCGACGACACCGAAGAAACCTGCCTGCGCATATCCCGCCCCAACGAGCCCAGCGTTAAACGCTATCTCGTTCCTCCCACTCAAAACATATCCCAAAAAGTGCGGCAAGTTTTCTCCCGCATAAACGGAAACGGACACCGTGCTCAAAAAGCGATCAGCGAACAGAACTTTCGGCTTATCCACGAAATACTCTACCCACGAGAACGCAACTCCTGCTGGAACAAAAAAAGCCCGCCTCAGAATTATTGCCGGCAGCACATCAAGTTGCAGAAACAAAGAGAACCCCAAAACAGCGACTACCCCCCCCCCGACAAAACCGTAAAATTGCGGGAGCGACATATAGCTCTTATCACGATACAACAACCAAACAAACAATACCAACAATGGCACAAACAGATGCATCCTATGCTGTGTAGTCGCGAAGTAATATATTTGATTTAATAAGCCTATGCAAATCAATATGTAACTTCGCCTCATGAACCCAAGCGCCAACACAAATGGGTTAAAAACCTTTGCCGCCAACAAGTTCAAATATGACAACGGCCCAACATTCATCAATTCACTAGCCACACCCCTAAATTCATATATTTTCAGAAGATCAAAATTTATGTAATTTACTGCGCCAGTAATAACACTCCATACATAGAAATAGACCAACACGAGGGCGCCAAGCAGAATTACGATCCCCTTACCTTTTTTTGCGACCGCAAGGCGCGCTCCACAAATTCTCACCTTAGCAACAAAATATGCAACAACCAGTGCGCTTAAGCACAGAAACACCCCCAAACTGGTCCTGCCCAAGTCCAGGCCGTAAATCGTGGTCATCGGAATGTACAAAAACACCAGTGGAATACAAAAAAACAGGCCGCTCAGATTTTCTTTTCCGTAAGGCAAGAACGTCGTGGGCACAACAACAAGTAGAAATGAACTGAAATAGCGCCCCCAATCGAACTCTAACTCCAACGGCACGAGAAAGTGATTCCCAAATACGGGAGCAACATACAGCACATATGCGGCATCCAAAGCTAATCGCAGAAACAGAACAGACAGGACGAACGACATTCGTCCCGCAAAGGGATGACCTTTTGTTTGCAGAGCATTCGCCGGCGCGAGTCTCATGCGACGAGAGGTTATCATATTTCTCATATGGCGTTCCTGGAACGGGAACCACACGGACTTCACTCGCTGCCTAGCTTCGATACTGGGAAACGAAATCGCAAAGCGGGGCCGGATTCTCGTCCTGAACTACGGAAGAGTCGTCTATCTATGCTCGGAGCTCTACCATTTATTTCGGACAGCGGTGGTTTCAGGGGTGCAACACCCGCTGGGACAAAACTTTGTAATCTAGCATATTAACAGAAAACCCATAGGCCCTATCGCGAAGCGCATCCAAATTAACCACGCTGGCCTCCTTAAACACAGTCTCAAGCGTCGTTTCTTCGTTTAACAACCAACCTGTAACTTGACTGTAGAATCTGTGGGCGGGCACGTCTGCGATAGCGACCGGGCAGTGACAACAAAGTGCATGCTGCATTGTTACCGACTGTGTCCCAGGTTGTATGTAGACATCTGCTGCGCAAAGCAGGTCTGTCAAGTCCTCAACGCTCTGCCATCCAAGGAATATAACTCGCGGGTCTTCCGAGATTAGTCTTTCGGCATCCACGCGGATATCGTCACCCAAGACGCCCGCTATGGCGAACCGCGCCTTTCTGTAGCCAACGGCAGCAAAGCTTTTAAGCGACTCAATCAACTTCTTTCGCCGCGTTAGTTTTCCTGACTGAACAAACAACAAGGTATCATCGTCAATTTGCAATTCTAAGCGTTTACGAATTCTACGTTCTTTGTATTCCGCAGGGGGCAATGGGCGTCCCCCCAATGGGAAAAGCTCAAGTTTGTCCATCGGTACTCGGTAAATCTTGTTCGCAAAGTCCACGGCTTCCGTAGATACGCAAAGCACCTTCACAGTGTACGGCAACGCTTTCTGCAAGCACAAACGATAGAACCAGCGGTGCAACAGGTTCCTACTGATAAAATTCCTCCCACTATTAGCCCAGTAGGCATGATTATCTATGAACAACAACGTACCAGGATGATCCCGTACGTACCGAGCAACCGTTACCAACTCATAAGACGCAGCGCCGTGAAACAAGATTGATTGGGGCGCGAACTCGGCCAATCTCTTATACACTCCCGGATGTATGCGTAACTTGCGTATGACAGAGTGTGGCAACCAGCGACTGTACGGAATTCGCACCAACGTTGCCCCTTCCTTGGAGACGTAGGTCATAGGTTTACAATACACCAAGCGTCCGTTCTCATCATGCGTCTCCGTTGACGCCAGAACGAGCACATCGTGTCCAGCCGCCACATGATGGCGGACCAGTTCGTTCTCTTGATAGGCACGCTCATCTACAAAAAAATTCGACAAACAGACATGAGCAATTTTCATAGAGATCCTTTGGTCACGGCTTTTGTCCGACGCCGGCGTTGACACGTGTCCTCCAGTCCAGAGGTTGGCTGAGAGGTTCTTCCTGATTTAGTGGGTAAAGAGCACGGAGGTGTGGTTTGCCGAGAGACTGAGTGCCGGATGCAGCGACTGTAGGAGTCGCGCCCGGCGTTCCAGTCGGCGCCACGCGTCCGGCCGTGCCAATCGCTAGTCCGAGCAATAGCACGGAGGACATGATTACAACCCACTAAACCGATCTCATCACAATTAATAAGTATGTAGCATAGAAAGCCGCGCTAGATATTGCAAATGCTTCGGAAACGCCATGCACTCCAGTCCATGCCACAATTAGAACTACACCAACCCGCAGAATCACGCCGCCAGCTTGTAATATACACGCCAGAGATTGCTTTCCAACAACATGCAGGGCCATTGAAACGGGTGACACCATAAATTGAAGCAGGAACCAAGGAGTCATCAAAGCTGTTAGAAAACCTGCCCGATTCCAATCGGCCCCGAAAAGGCTTGAAAACATCCAAGGTGCAGAGAGGCCGAGCGCTATGGCCGGTGGAGCTCCCACACGAAATAGGGTCCAGATATTCTTCCATACATACCGTCGAAGCGTTCCAGCCCGCGCTCTTGCTGGTGCCTCAGCCACAAAAACTTGCGCAACAGACCTCCCCACAATCCCAATGGGGAGCCCCATGACTCGCATGCCAAGGTATAGGTACCCAATCTCGTGCTGCCCAGCAATAGCACCTATTGCCAAAACCGGGACCTGCACTCCCGCAGTGTTAAACAGCGCCTCCGGAACCGAAAATATCGGAAAACGCCGTTGTGACCGCAGTTGCCAATAGACCTTCGCCGGCGTCAATTTCCTTATGGTGTTTTTGTCGCTCCGCCATATGGCCCTCGCCAAGGGGCCGATTCCGGCACCAGATTGAACGATTTGCCCCAGGATTAACCACACTGCACGGGGTGCTATAACCCCGAGAGCCAGTTGCACAACCGACCCCCCCAGTGCGCGACTCACGCGGGTTCTAGCAATTAGCGGGAAACGGCTTTTTCGGGAAGCCCAATACTGGAGAGCGTTGTACACCGCGGTCGCAAAGACCCCAGCGGGAACCAACCAAAGGTAGGGCGCAAGACCAGGTTGTCCAATGAGCCTTGCTGCTTGCACGGGGAAAAACAACGCGGGCACTAAGCATAGCGCCGCCACGAAGCCTGCAGAGAGGATCGCGCCGACCAGAAGTGCAAGCCCGTCCGTATCGCTGTCCGGAAGAGGGATCGCGATTTCATACCGAAGGCAGGCAATCACGGACAGAACCGACAACACGGCCGTGTAGGCCGCGAGCAAACCAAAATCTTCAGGGCTGTACAGCCGCGTCAGAAGCGGCAGGGAAAGGGCTGCTATTCCCTGCGCCGCCACGGTGCCGACGGTGAGTGTAGTAACGTTTCGCGCAAAGGACCCAGCAGGCACCCGCTTCGCCAACCTCTCCTGGAGGTTTCCCCAGACGCCCCTCGGCCGACTATCGGTCACGGAGAGACCCCCTTTGGGCAAACCCCACCACGACCGGCCGAACGAGAACTCGCCGGCGTTTCCCCAGACAGTCGGTCTGCAGGTGCCCAACGTCTACCGAGGACATCTGTGCCGCCTGTGCCTACCCGACGACGGGGCGTAAACCATTCCCCCCCTTGGCAAACCGTTTCCCACAACTTGGGCAGGCCAGATCCTCGTCTAGCTTTTCTCCACACACGCAGGCCCAACCGATTTGCCGCGCCGGGTTACCGACGACCAGGGCGTGGTCCGGAACGTCCCGCGTCACGACCGCGCCCGCCCCTACAAACGCATACGCCCCAATGGTGTTTCCGCACACGATGGTACAGTTCGCCCCTAAAGTTGCCCCGCGCTTCACGAGCGTCGGCCTAACCTGGTCCATCTTCCGGATGGCGGCCCTAGGGTTGTATATGTTCGTGAATACCATTGATGGCCCGCAAAAAACTTCGTCCTCAAGGGTCACACCTTTATATACGGACACATTGTTTTGGATCTTACACCCGTTTCCGATGGAAACATCTGGTCCGATAACAACATTTTGCCCAATATTGCAGTTCTCTCCTATCAGGGAATTCGAGAGAACGTGAGAGAAATGCCATATCTTAGTGCCCTTGCCAATTTTCACATCCGGATCGACAACTGCTGTTTCATGCACGAAATACGCCGGCGCAGGTGCCCGTGGGGCTGTATGGTCCCCCGCGAAAGAACCAGCGCTCCCTTGCTCCTTTGCTTCCAAAGCCTTCTGGCTCTGTTCCAGAACGGCCAGGACCCGAAGGCCCTCTTCGCCCGAGGTGATTGCCGGTACACCCGTCGTAATCGCATCCAAGAACGCCTCACATTCGGCGCGGAGCGGTTCTTTCCACGAGGATCTCAAATCGATCGATTGACCTTCGGCCTTCACCGGAACCGGCTGATTGTTCTCCCACTTGATCTCGTGCGGGTACAGCACGAGCTTGCCCTCCACCGGTTGCGTGTCATCAAAAACGAGCATCCCGTCGCTTCCAACAACAACAAGCTTCTGTTCTTTAAATGGATTCAACCAGCTCACAAAAATGTGAGCGCCTATTCCGGACGGGAATTTCAGAGTCGTCATTGTCACGTCGGCAATTCTCTCATGGAGAAAGTTGCAGCCGACCGCATCCAGGTAGGAGGGGTCTTCACCCGTAAGACTGAGAATCACCGATATGTCATGCGGCGCGAAAGACCAGAGGATATTCTCTTCCCTGCGGATCTTGCCGAGAGACAGACGGCGTGAATAGATATATTGGAGCCGGCCGATCCCCCCTCTGCGCACAATTTCCTTCAATTTCACCACAGCAGGGTGATACTGAAGAATGTGCCCCACAAACAGCGTCAGGCCCATGTCTCTGGATAATTTAACTAACGCCTCGCCATCCTCGTAGGTAAGGGCGAGGGGTTTTTCCACGAACACGTGTTTCCTTTGCCGCAGCGCCCGTTCCGCCAAGGTATAATGCAGTGCTGCCGGAGCCGCGATGGCCACAGCCGTGATGCTAGGGTCGCTCAGAACCGCCTCAAAATCGCCTGAAACCGCAACGTCGGGGTAGGATTGGCTCGTACGGTCCTGGGCCTCCCGTGACGGGTCGCAGACGTGTGCGAGCACACCGAGGTCGTGGAAATTTCGCACCAGGTTTTTCCCCCAGTACCCGGCCCCCAGAACCGCTACCTGCACACCCCTTGCGTTTGCCTGCGGCATTTATCTCCCCTTCGGTAGATAGTGTCCGTCCGGAAATCGCAACCACTTGAAAAATTTACGATTTTGCGCCAGCTCTGTTATTGGTTTTTGGACAAAAATCTGTTACGATGCACCGTGCAACCATTTGATATGATTGACGAATGCCTGTCTAAGGGGTGCG
>NZ_BAAHFQ010000002.1:0-77744 GCF_054681715.1 Deferrisoma sp. | reverse complement strand
GGGGCCCCCCGGGGCCCCCGCTTCTCGCGTGAACGGGCCGCAGGGGCTACGGCAAGGAGCGGGTCATGGCGGAAGAGCTGAAAACGGCCGAGGACGTGAGCCCGGAAGAAAAGGCCAAGCTCAAGGAACTGCTGGAAAAGGACGCCAAATCGGCCCGGCCGGTGACCGGGTCGTGGCGGTGGATCGTCTCGGCCCTCGGGGCCATCATGGTCGTGTTCTATTTCTACACGGCCGGCATCACCTCGGTGGCCACCCAGTACCACCGGGGCGTGTACGTGTTCATCACGTACGTGCTGATCTTCCTCCTCTACCCCGCCGGGAAGACCTGGGTCCGGGGCGTGCTCTCGCTGTTTCTGGGTGTGGTGGTCTCGTGCGCGGCCGCGATCCTCTTCTTCTACCCGGTGGAGATGGGGGTCGGCGCGAAGATGGCCGAGGTGATCGCGGCGGCCTTCTCCGGGCCCATCTGGGACGCGTTGAGCAACGGGTTCACCAAGGCCGTGGAGCTCTGGTTGCCCGATGTGATCGCCTTCCATGAGCGGCTCATGGCCGTGTACCGCGAGGGGTGGGGCCAGGCGGTGGGGCTGTGGCCCTTGGCGGCGGGTTCCCTGGCCGCGGCGGCGGGGATCTGGGTGTGCGACGGGTGGATGATCCGCCGAAGGCCCCAGAACCCTTCCTTGTCCGACATCCTGTTGGCCCTTTGTTCCGCTGCAGTCGTTTACTACTGGATTCACGAGTTCGAGGTGCTCAATTACCGGGCCGGGGCGGAGAACGAGCTCGACGCGCTGGTGAGCGTGGTGGGCGTGATCCTGTCGCTCGAGGTGTGCCGCCGGGTTCTCGGCTGGGCCATGACGCTGATCGGGATCGGTGCCCTGTGCTACGGGTACTTCGGCCCGTTCTTTCCCGACATCATCGCGCACCGGGGGTTCGGGTTCGAACGGCTGTGCACGGCGCTGTACCTCACCACGAACGGGGTGTTCGGGGTGATGGCCAACGTGCTGGCCACCTACGTCATCCTGTTCATCTTTTTTGGTGCCTTTCTCCACGCCTCCGGTGCCGGCCGGTTTTTCATCGATTTGCCCATGGCCCTGGCCGGCCGCACCACGGGGGGGCCGGCCAAGGTCGCCGTGATCGCCTCGGCGCTCTTCGGCTCGGTGTCGGGGAGCGCCATCGCCAACACGGTGTCCACGGGCGCCTTTACGATCCCCCTCATGAAGCGCGCCGGGTTCCGGCCCCACGTGGCCGGCGCCATCGAGCCGGCGGCCTCGATCGGGGGCATGTTCATGCCGCCGATCATGGGGGCCGGCGGGTTCCTCATGGCCGAGCTCACGGAGACCCCGTACGCCCACATCATGGCCATCGCCGTGGCCCCGGCGCTCCTGTATTTCCTGAGCGTGTTTTGCATGATCCATTTCGAGGCGAAAAAGCAGGGGATCACCGGGGTCGCGGGCGAACACCTGGAGCACTGGACGGTGGTGCTCAAGAGGGAGTGGTACTTTTCCTTGCCCCTGATCATCATCACGGTGCTGATGATCATGGGCCGGTCCCCGGGGTACGCCGCGTTCTGGGCCACC
This sequence comes from Deferrisoma sp., assembly GCF_054681715.1. Classification (NCBI taxonomy): domain Bacteria; kingdom Pseudomonadati; phylum Thermodesulfobacteriota; class Deferrisomatia; order Deferrisomatales; family Deferrisomataceae; genus Deferrisoma; species Deferrisoma sp. The sequence goes on along the minus strand of NZ_BAAHFQ010000002.1, from coordinate 76,173 downwards.
CTGTCGTGTATCGCGGTGAGTTGGGTCCGCAAGGAAACCCGCATGGGACCTCGGGAGATCTGGAACGCGATCCTCACGGGGGCCAACAACACCCTGATCATCGGCGCCACCGTGGGGGTGATCGGCATCATCGTGGGCACGATCTCCCTGACCGGGATCGGGCTCAAATTCTCCGACATCATCATCTCCCTGGCCGGGGGGAACCTGCTTCCGGCGATCCTGCTGGTGGGCCTGGCGTCCCTCGTGCTCGGGATGGGGGTGCCGGTGACCGCGGCCTATCTCATCACGGCCGTGCTGGCGGTTCCGCCCCTCACCGAGATGGGGGTGGTGCTGATCGCGGCCCACATGATCGTGTACTGGTTCAGCCAGGATTCCAACATCACCCCGCCCGTGTGTGTGGCGGCCTACGCCGGGGCCGCGATCGCGGGGGCGGACCCGTGGAAGACCGGATGGACCAGCTTCAAGTTCGCCAAGCTCCTCTACGTGATGCCCCTGCTGTTCGCGTACACCCCGGCGATCCTGTTCGAGGGAAAACCCATCGTCGCCCCCCAGTGGGACGACGATCTGATGGGCGCCATGGTGACCACGGTGAAGGTGAAGGTGGGCGATCCGTTCGAGAAGGGCGACGTGATCGCCGAGGTACTGGACGGCGAGCAGGTGAAGCAGATCGTGGCCCAGAGGGACGGGATCATCAAGGACCTGAAGATCCGGCCCGGGCAGCACATCGACGGCGGGATCGTGGTGGCGGAGACCCGGGCCAAGCCGTTTGCGATCTTCTCCTCGATCCTTTCAGCCACCCTGGGGACGATCGCGTTTTCGGCGCTCACCATGTTCTACCTGATCCGGAAGACGAACCCGCTGGAGTGGATCCTGCTCGCGGTCGCCACGGTGCTGCTGTACTGGCCCACGTTCCTCACCGACGCCGTGGGCCTGGTGCTCGTGGCCCTCGTGTACCTGAGCCAAAAAGCCCGGAACCGGCGCGACGCCGCCCGTGCAGCGGCCGCTCCGGCGTGAGCCGGCCGGTTGGCCGAGGAAAGGTTGAAGGTGATGCTGCCGAAGATCCGGAAAATCCTCTTCGCGACCCGATGGGGGCCCAACGCTGGATACGTGTTCCGCTACGCCCTGGGGCTGGCAAAGGACCTGGGAGGGGAGGTCATGGTGCTCCACGTGGTGGAGACCCTGAACCCGCGGCAGGAGGCGCTGGTGGAGGGGTATGTGGGCCGGGGCACGTTGCACCACATCGTGGAGCAGGAAGAGGCGGTCCAGGCGGAGGTGGTGCGGGCCAAGGTCGCGGAGTTCTGTCGTGAGGTGTTGGGGGATCCCGGTTGTGCCGGCCTGGTGGGCCAGGTGGTGGTGAGCGAAGGCGATCCGGCCGAGCAGATCGTAGCCCACGCCCGGCAGTGGGGGGCGGACCTCGTGGTCCTGGCGGCCCACGCGGAGAGATCCCTTCTCGATGCCATTTTGGGAAGCACTGCGCGGAAGGTCGTGGAGACCTCCCCGGTGCCGGTGCTCACGGTTCACGTCCCGGAGGAGGCGTCCCCCCGGTCCGGGGCGTAGGAAGGGGTCGACGCCCCGCGGAAAGGTGTGCCCAAGGCCGAGGGGCTCTCCGGCGGTTGCGTGGCAGGCTCGCGGCCCAAAGATCCTACCCAGGGGCGTTCGGCGCCCCGCAGGGCTGGCTATTGAGGAGTCGACGTGGCGTCCATCCTCATCGTGGATGACGAGGCGTTCCTTCGGGATCAGCTTGGCCGGATCCTGGGGGAGGAGGGGTACGCCGTGGAGGGCGTGGGCACGGGGGCCGAGGCCCTGGCCGCATTCGAGGCGGAACCGCCGGACCTGGTGCTCCTCGATCTGAACCTGCCCGACCTCCACGGGATCGAGGTGCTGCGGGAGCTCAAGGCCCGGGACCCGGACCTCCTGGTCATCGTGATCACGGGCTACGGGTCGGTGGAAAGCGCGGTCGAAAGCCTCAAGCTCGGCGCCTACGACTACGTGAAAAAGCCCTTCAAGGCCGACGCGATCAAACTGATCGTGCGATTGGCGTTGGAGACCCAGACCCTGCGGCGCCGGGTGCGGGTGCTCCGGGAGCGGGAGCTCGGCCCGGGCGGCCCGGTGATCGCCGAGAGCCCGGCCATGCGTGAGGTGCTCCGCCAGGCCGAGGATGTGGCCGCCCACCCCGACACCACGGTGCTGATCACTGGGGAGAGCGGCACGGGCAAGGAGGTGGTGGCCCGGCTCATCCACAACCTCTCCCGCCGGGCGACGGCGCCGTTCTTGGAAGTGAACTGCGCCGCGATCCCCGGCAGCATCCTCGAAAGCGAGCTCTTTGGCCACGAGGCCGGGGCGTTCACCGACGCCCGCCGGCCCAAGGAGGGCCTCCTGGAGGCGGCCGACGGGGGCACGGTGTTCCTGGACGAGGTGGGGGACATGGACCCCGGGCTCCAGGCCAAGCTGCTTCGGTTCCTGGAAACCCGGCGATTTCGCCGGGTCGGGGGGGTGCGGGAGGCCCGGGTGGACGTGAGGGTCATCGCGGCCACGAACCGGGATCTGCGCGAGGCCATCCGGGAGAGAGGGTTTCGGGAGGACCTCTATTACCGGCTCAATGTGTTCCCGATCCACGTCCCGCCGCTGCGGGAGCGGCCGGAGGACGTGCTGCCCCTGGCCCAGCACTTCCTGGAGGAGTTCGCCCGGCGGTTCCACCGGCCGGTTTCGGCCATCTCCTCCGAGGCCCAGGCAAGGCTCCGGGCCTACCCGTGGCCCGGGAACGTCCGGGAGGTGCGAAATCTGATGGAGCGGATGGCCATCACCTGCAGGAGTCGGGAACTCGGGCCCGAGGACCTTCCGCCCGAGATCCGGGGCGACGGCGCGGCGGGCCCGGGGCGGTGGGTGCTCCCGGCCGACGGCTGCGACCTCGAGGCCCTGGAACGGGACCTGGCCCGGTGCCTCATCACCCAGGCCCTGGAGCGCACCGGGGGCAACGTGAGCCAGGCGGCCCGGCTCCTGGGCCTCCCCCGGGGCACCCTCCGGCACCGCATGGACAGCCTGGGGATCCGGCCTGGGTAGCCTGGCGACCTTGGGCCAAAAGAGGTTTGAGACGAATTCGCCCTTTGGGAAAAGGGGAGTTTGCGGAAGGTAGGGGGTTGACAGCAAGAGAGTGATCCCGTAAGAGAAATCCCGTTCGTTTTTTCTTTGCGTTTGGCGTCGGGAGGAGTTCTGTCCTTTGAGCGGGCCGCTCGGCCCGGAAAGGAGGCCCTCTCATGCCACGATGTTCCCGCTCCCCCGTCCCCCCCTCCCTCGACGACGTCGAGCGCCGCCTGGACCGGCTGGAGGCCCGGTTTGCGGACCGGGGCCGGTCCCTGGAGGACCTTTTGGCCTCCAAGGGCATCTCCCGCCGGTCGTTTCTCAAATGGACCTCCATGATGACGGCGGCCCTGTGGTTGCCGCCGGCGTTTGAGCGGTCGGTGGCCCGGGCCGCGGCCGTGGCCACCCGGGTGCCGGTGGTGTGGCTCCACCTCCAGGAGTGCACCGGGTGCACCGAGAGTGCGCTTCGGTCGGCCTACCCCGGGATCACCGAGCTCATCCTCGAATACCTTTCCCTCGACTACCACGAAACCATCATGGCCCCGGCCGGGGACGCGGCCGAAAAGAGCCTCGAGGAGACCCTCGAGGCCCACCGGGGCTCCTACCTGTGCATCATGGAGGGCTCGATCCCCACGGCCATGGGCGGGAAGTTCCTGCGGCTGGGTCCCCGGGGCGAGACCGGGCTCGACCTGGCCCGGCGGGTGGCGGCCGGTGCCAAGGCCGTGATCGCCATCGGCCACTGCGCCTCCCACGGCGGCCCCCAGTCGGCCGCCCCCAACCCCACCGGCGCAAAGCCCGTGCACAAGGCCCTGGGCATCCAGACCATCCGGATCCCCGGTTGCCCGTACAACGGGGTGAACCTGGTGGGCACGGTGCTCCACCTCCTCCTCACCGGCGACGTGCCGGCCCTGGTGGACGGCCGGCCGGCCTGGGCCTATGCCAAGCGCATCCACGACACCTGCCCCCGAAGGGCCCATTTCGACGCCGGCGAGTTCGTGGAGCAGTGGGGAGACGAGGGGGCCAAGAAGGGGTTCTGCCTTTACAAGATGGGCTGCAAGGGCCCCTACACCTGGAACAACTGCAACGAGATCCAGTGGAACGAGGCGGCGAGCTTCCCGATCCGGGCCGGCCACGGGTGCATCGGGTGCAGCGAGGAGGCGTTCTGGGACCACATGGCCCCGCTGGAGGAACCCCTGGCGGAGGCGGGCGTCGCGATCCCGTTCCTGAAGGGGATCGAAGGCTCCGTGGACACGGTGGGCTGGACGCTGATCGGCGCCACGGCCGTGGGAATTGCCGGCCACGCGGTCTACAGCGCGGCCCTGAAGAAGAGCGCGAAGTCCGGTCGGGACGAGGAGGGGAGCCATGGCGCGTAGGATCATCGACCCGATCACCCGGATCGAGGGGCATCTCCGGATCGAGGTGGAGCTCGACGGCAACCGCATCGTGGACGCCTGGAGCTCCGGCATGATGTTCCGGGGCATCGAGACGATCCTCCGGAACCGCGACCCCCGGGACGCCCCGCTCCTCACCCAGCGGATCTGCGGGGTATGCACCCACGTGCACTACGACGCCTCGATCTGGGCCGTGGAGAACGCGTTCCACGTGACCCCGCCGCCCGCGGCCCGGATCGTGCGGAACCTCATCCTGGGCACCCAGCTCGTCCAGGACCACATCATCCACTTCTACCACCTGCACGGGCTCGATTGGGTCGACATCGTCTCGGCCCTCGGGGCCGACCCGAAAAAGGCCCAGGACCTGGCCCACGAGTTCTCGGACGATCCCTGGAACGCCGACGCCAAGCACCTGGAGGCCGTGAAGAACCGGCTGGGCGCGTTCGCAAAAAGCGGCCAGTTGGGGCCCTTCGCCAACGGGTACTGGGGGAACCCGGCCTACCGGCTTCCCCCCGAGGCGAACCTCCTCATTGCCTCCCACTACCTCGACGCCCTGGAGGTCCAGCGGCTGGGCGGGCAGGTGCTCGCGATCCTAGGGGGCAAGGAGCCCCACACCCAGACCCTGGTGGTGGGCGGGGTCACCTGCGTGGAGGACCTCCTCAACCCCAAACGGATCGGGGACGTGTTGTTCCGGATCCGAAAGCTCGGGGAGTTCGTGCGGCGGGCCTACATCCCCGACGTCCTTCTGGCCGGGAGCGTGTACGCCGCCGAGGGGCTCCAGGGGATCGGGGCCGGGCACGGCAACTACCTGGCCTACGGGGCCTACCCGCTCTCGGACGACCTCGACCGCGGAAAGCTCTTCATGCCCCAGGGGGTGATCCGGGGAAAGGACCTCACCCGGGTCGAGGACTTCGATCCGACCAAGGTCTCGGAGTTCGTGACCCACTCCTGGTACGCGTACCCCAACGAGTCCGAGGGCCTTCACCCCTCGAAGGGCGTGACCGAGGTCCGCTACACCGATCTCGGCCCCGACGGCCACGTGCAGGGCGACGGCAAATACTCGTGGCTCAAGGCCCCCCGGTACGACGGGGAGCCCATGGAGGTGGGGCCGCTGGCCCGGGTGCTCGTGGCCTACGCCCGGGGCGTGCCGGAGGTGCGGGCCCTCGTGGACGGCGTCCTGAAGCGCCTGGGGGCCCCGGCCACGGTGCTGTTCTCGACCCTGGGCCGCACGGCCGCCCGGGCCCTCGAGACCCAATGGGTGGCCGACGCGCTGCCGGGGTGGGTGGAGGAGCTCGTGGGGGTCATGAAGGTGGATGGCCGCACGTTCGCGCCCTACACGCCCCCCAGGGACGCCGTGGGGTTCGGCCTCACCGAGGCCCCCCGGGGCGCCCTGGGCCACTGGATCGAGGTGCGGGACGGCCGGATCGCGAATTATCAGTGCGTGGTGCCCACCACGTGGAACGCGGGCCCGCGGGACGCGGCCGGCCGGCGGGGCCCCTACGAGGAGAGTCTCGTGGGGATCGAGCTCGCCGACCCGGACCAGCCCCTGGAGATCCTGCGGACGATCCACTCCTTCGACCCGTGCATCGCCTGCGCCGTGCACCTGCTTCGCCACGACGGGCCGCCGCGCACGGTCCGGGTGCTCTAGGAAGGGGAGGTGGGGCCATGATCCGAAGAGTGCGGCGCATGACCGTGATGATGCGGATCATGCACTGGGTGCTGGCGCTGTCGGTGCTCGTGTGTTTCGTGACCGGGCTTTACATCGCAAAGCCCTTCTGGTTCCGGCCGGCGCCGGGGCCGGCCGACGTGCTCGTGATGGGGAACGTGCGGTTCGCCCATTTCGTGGCCGCCATGCTGGTGGATGTGGCGTTCCTGAGTTGGTGCTATCTGTTCCTCTTTTCCCTGGAGGAGCCGTTCGTCCGGAGCCTGGTGCCGTGCCGGAAGCGGTTCCGGGAGGCCTGGGCCATGCTGGTGCACTACTTCACCCTGCGAAACAAGCCGCCCACCCGGGAGCCGGGGATCGATCCCCTGAACGCGTACGGGTTTCTGGTGATCCACTTTTTCGTGTTCGTCCAGATGATCACGGGGTTTGCCCTCATGCGGCCCACCTTCAGCCACGCGAACTCCATGGTGCCGCTCTGGCCGTGGATCCTGGAGGTGTGCGAGGCGGTCTCGGTGGCGGTGTTCGGGAGCGTGGTGGGGGTGCGCCACGCGCACCACCTGGCGGCGTTCGTGATCGTGGCCCTCGCCGTGATCCACATCTACCTCCAGATCTGGCGGGACATCTTCTGGACCGAGGGCCACATCTCGGTGGTGTTCAGCGGGTACAAGTACGTGGAGGAGGAGTGAAGGGGAGACGAGGCGCTTCAGCCCGGGGCCGTCGCCCCGATGCCGGGGGAGTCTGGGGAGAAACGGGGGGCTCTGAGCCTTCTAGCCTCCCAGCCTTCCAGCTTTCTCGCCCCCTCAGCTCACATCCGCCGCCAGGCCACGCGGTTCGTCTCCGGATCGTAGTAGAGCACCACGTGGCGCAGGGTTTCGGTGAGGACCACCGAGGCCACGGAGCAGGTGACCCGGGTGCCGGCGTGGATCTCGCCGGCCACGGCCACCTGGGCCGCCTGCTGTTCCCGCTGGAGGGCCGCGAGTTCGTCGCGGCGTTCGGTGAGTTCCCGGTCGCGCTGGTAGAGGGCCTGCATCTTCTGGAGGAGGTCGATCTTCCCCTTGCGTAGCGGCGGGGGAATCCGGGCGAGGGCCGTGCGCGGGTCCTTCAGGAAATCGCGGCCCAGGTTCGACTGGAGGATCTTGATCTCGTCGAGGATCGCGGCCCGTTCCTTGTCGATCTTCTCGATTTCCCGGGTGACCCGCAGGTCCACCCCCACGGCCACGTGGGTTTGGGCCGAGGCGCTCCCCACCACCCGGGCCTCGATCCCCAGGGCCGCGTTGATCTCCCCGCCCAGAAGGGCCCCCTGGCCGGCCAGGGCCCGCACCCGGCCCCGGGTGTAGACCAGGGCGTTGGTGATGGAGTTGGCCACCTCCACGTCGCCGTCGCTCTCCACCCGGGAACTCAGCACGTATTTGGCCTTGACCCCGCGGCCCCCGAACACCGAGGCCTCGGCCGTCACGCCGCCCCGGATCGTCACGGTGCCCCCCGCCCGGATCGTGGCGGTTTCAACGTCGCCCGAGATCTCGACGTCCCTTCCGGCTTCCACCTGAAACCCGGGCTTTACCCCGCCCCGGATCCGGACGGCTCCCGAGGCCCGGATGTTCCCGGTCCGGTAGTCCACGTCGCCGGGTACCAGGTACTCGTCCACGATGTGGAACTTGCCGGCCTTGAGGACCACCATGCCGTCGGCCGCGGCCAGGATCCGGGTGCCGTCCTCGCTCGGGGCCGTGTTGTCCCCGGGCTTGAGCCCGTGGAACCGCTCCAATTTGGCTCGGAGTCGGGTACCGTCCACCCGGAACCCGTCCACGGGTTCCACCGCCGGGATCACCTCGGCAAGCGCATCCCCCTTGCGGACGTTCTTGACCGCCTCGGCCTCCCGGAAATCGATCCGCCCGCCGTCGAGAACCTTTCCGATTTTCTTCTCGGGATCGAACAGGAGGCGGTAGCCCGCCTCGCGACCGTGGACCGGTTCGCGGCCGCGGGCCACCGCGGCCACCACAGGCTGCCCGCAGGTTCGGGCCTCGCGCACGGCCGCGGCCACGGCCTGGGCGTCCACTCCGGCGCGTACGCCCAGTTGGCCGAGGGCTTCGAGGAGGCGGCGCACCTGGGCCTCCTCCTCGAGCTTGGGGTCGGCCACGACCGTGAGCCGGGCTTCCATGCGGTCGTCCGACACCGCAAGGCCCGGTGCCACCCACAGGCGGCCCCGATCGAACAGGACGATGCCGTACGCCTCGGCGCGGAACGTGTGGTCCTCCCCGGCGTCCGCCACGCCGTCCCCGGCAAGCACGGGAATGTCGCGGCCGTCCGGGGCCGGGATCGGCGTGCCGAGAAGGCTCTTCCCCGGAATGCCGGCGGAGGCGGGCGTCTTCTGGAGGAGGGGATCGCCCGGGTACACCGCGTTCTGGGGATAGAGGGCGAAGGGGTCGGCGCCGTCCTCCAGGGGGGTCTTTCGAACGGGGAAAAAGGGAAGAATCTGGGCGGGAACACCGGGTTGGGGCGGCTCCCCCCGGGCGATCACGACCCCGTCCTCGGGCGCCTGCCCCCCTTCGAACACCGAGAGCGCCATCCGAATGCGGTCGGGCGAGGGCGCCGGTTGGACCCCGAGCTCGGCGAGTCGGGCGAGAGCGGCCCGGGTGGCCTCCTCGAGATCGAAGGGCCCCTCGGCCCGGTAGGCGACCGCCTCCAGCCCTCCCTTTCTGAGTTCGATTCGTACGGCCACGCGGTCCTCCGTAGGGTGGCGGCTTCGGAGCGGAAGGTCTTGTCCTCTCGTCGATCGGCGGGCGGCGCGAAAAACTTTACACACCGGCCCGGATTCCGGCGCCGCTTTGGGGTCTCCGGTGGAAACGAAGGGGCGATCCCCCTATAGTCCGCGTTGGTTCGCGCCGATATGGAACCATCGGTTGGAAGTTGGGGGTGCTCGGGATCAGGTCCGGGAAAAGGAACAAGGAGCGTGGAAATGCGCAGGATGGGTGTGGGGACGCGATGGCTCCTGTGCCTCGCGGCGTCCGTGTGGTTCTCGGGGAGTGCCGGGGCGGCCGACCGATCGCTCCTGGATCTTGACCTCCAGGAGTTGGCCGAGGTGCAGGTGACCTCGGTGTCCCGAAAGCCCCAGAAGCTCGCCGAAACCCCGGCGGCCGTGTACGTCATCACCGCCGAGGAGATCCGTCGCTCCGGCGCCACCACGCTGGCCGAAGCGTTGCGGCTGGCGCCGGGGGTGGAGGTGTCGCGGATCAACGCGAGCACCTGGGCCGTCACGATCCGGGGCGGGGCGGACCGGTTCAGCAACAAGCTCCTCGTCCTGGTGGACGGCAGGACCGTGTACACGCCGCTCTTTTCCGGGGTGTACTGGGACGTCCAGGACATCGCGCTTCAGAACGTGGAGCGGATCGAGGTGATCCGGGGCCCGGGGGCCTCGGCATGGGGGGCCAACGCGGTCAACGGGGTGATCAACGTGATCACGAAGCCGGCCGCCGAGACCCAGGGATGGACCGCCGAGGCGCTGGCCGGGACCGAGGAGCGGGCCCAGGGGTTCCTGCGGTACGGAACCCGGGTGGCCCCCGGCGTCTGGGCGAGGGGGCATCTCCGATACGCGGACCGGGATGCGGGGGGAGAGGCCCTGGGGGTTGACGCGGATGACGACTGGCAGGCCGTCCGGGGGGGCTTCCGGGTCGACGGCGAACCGGGCGGGGCCGACCGCTGGTCGCTCCAGGCCGAGGCGTACCGGGGGTGGAACGATCTCGCCTACGCCGATGCGACCCGCCGGGTCCTGGGAGCCGAGGATCTCCTGGGGCTTCCCGTGCTCCAGGACCGGGTGCGAACCCACGGGGGATGGATCCTGGGCTCCTGGACCCACGTGACCGAGGGGTTTGCGGAGTGGCAGGTCCAGTTCTACCTGGACCGGACCGTGCGGGACGAACCGCTGCTCGCGGAGACCCGCGACACCTGGGACCTCGATCTCAAGCACCGCATCCCCCCCGTCCGGGGGCACGAGATCCAGTGGGGCCTCGGGATGCGCCGAACCGCCGACCGGCTGGACGGTTCGTCCGTGGTGTCCTTCGCAAGCGACCGGGAGGCCGATCTGCTGTGGAGCGCCTTCGCCCAGGACGAGGTTTCCCTAATGGGGGACCGACTGCGGCTCCTCGTGGGCACCAAGGTGGAGCGGAACGAGTACACGGGGGTCGAGTGGCAGCCGACGGCGAGGGTGCTGGGCCGGGTGGCGCCCCACGTCGCGGTGTGGGCCGCCGGGTCGCGGGCGGTTCGCACCCCGAGCCGGGCGGAGGACGACGGCCGGATCACGAGCGGGTTCGTGCCCCCGGGCGTGGCGGCGGGGTTCGGCGGCCCCCCGAACCCCGATCCGGTGGCGATGCGGCTCGAGCCCTCGGGGAACTTCGAGAGCGAGGTGCTCTGGGCCTACGAGGCGGGGGTTCGGTTCCTGGCCGGCCGGAGCCTCTCGGTGGATGTGGCCGGGTTCTGGCACCGCTATGATGACCTTCGGACCTTCGAGCCCTTGCCGCGGGAGAATCCGGACGACCCGGTGCTCCTGCGCGCCGACAACCGGGCAAGGGGGCGGTCGATCGGGTTCGAGGCGGCCGTGGACTGGTTCCCGACGGACTGGTGGAGGGTGTACGGCGCGTACGCGTGGGAGGCCCTGGACATCGAGTTGGACGGGGGCAGCCGGGACGTCTTCACCGAAAACGAGGAGGGCCGAAGTCCCCGGCACCGGCTCTCGGTGCGCTCGTCCATGGACCTCGGGGCCGGGTGGGAGTTCGACGTCTGGGGCCGGTACGTGGGAGCCCTGGAGCAGGACGAGGTGGACGCCTACACCGAGCTCGATCTTCGGCTCGGGTGGCGCCGGGGCCCCTGGCGGGTGGATCTCGTTGGCCAGAACCTGCTCGGGTCCTCCCACCTGGAGTTCGTTCCGGGGAAAGCGATCCAGACCCTCCCCACCGAGGTGGAACGGGGGGCGTACGTTCGGGTGTCGCTCGAGCTTCCGTAGCGCGGGGGAGGGTGAGACGTGACGCGGAGGGGGTTTTTCCGGCGGTTGGGGGCGATGGGGCTGGCACTGGTGCCGGGCCTGGCCTGGGCGGCACCCCGCAGGGCCCGCGAACAGGATGTCAAGCTCGCGTACCTCTACAACCTCGTCCGGTTCACCCGGTGGCCCGAGGGGGTGCCGGCCGAGGGCGAGCCCTTTCGGTTCGGGCTGTGGGGCGGCGACCCGTTCGGGGCCGCCTGGGACGACCTGGCGCTGCGGCGGGTCGGCGGCCGGCCCGCCGAGGCGGTCCGGGTCCGGAACCCGGACGAGGCGCTTCGGTGCCACGCGCTCTTCCTCGTGGAGGAGGACGGCGCGTCCCTGGGGTGGATGCTCGAGGCGGTCCGGGGGCGCCCGGTCCTGACGGCCGGGGACGCGCCGGGGTTCGTGGATCGGGGGGGGATGGTGGGGTTCGTGCACCGGGACGGGCGGATCCGGTTCGAGATCAACGTGGGCGCGATGCGCCGGAGCGGGCTTCGGATGAGCGCCGACGTGCTGCGGCTGGCCGTGCGGGTGGTCGGCCTGGAAGGGAAGGGTGATGTTTCGCTTCCGTGACATGCCGGTGGCGCGGAAGGTCGGGCTCGCGGTGGTGCTGGCGAGCGCCCTGTCGCTCACGATGGCCGTGGGGGCGTTCGCCTGGAGGGAGGTTCGTTCGTACCGGCACCACGCGGCGGACCGGCTCCGGACCCTGGCCGAGGTGCTCGCGGCGAACTCCGCCGCGGCGCTGCTCTTCGACGACGCCGACGCCGGGGCCCGCACCTTGGCCTCCCTGGCGTCCCAGCCCCGGGTCGACGCGGCCTGGCTCCTGCGGCCGGACGGGCGGGTGTTTGCCCGGTACGGGGCCGACGAGCCCCCGCCGCAGACGGACGAAGGCGCGGGGGCCGTGCGCTGGGAAGGCCGGTGGCTCGTGGTGGCTCGGCCGGTGCGCCTCGACGACGAGCCCCTGGGGTGGATCGTGATCCGGGAGCACGCGGGGGAGCTCGTGGCCCAGCTCTGGTGGGGGGCCGGCGTCGCGCTGGGGATATTCGGCCTGGCCGTGGTGGTGGCCTGGGCCGTTTCTCTGCCCCTGCGGCGCCGCATCTCGGCCCCGATCCGGGCGCTCGCCGAGGCCATGGAACGGGTGGGCGAATCCGGGGATCTGAACGTGCGCGTCCCGGGCCGGGGCCGGGACGAGGTGGGGACCCTGATCCGGGGGTTCAACCGGATGCTCGAGCAGATCGCCGATCGGGACGAGAGGCTCGGCCGCCTGGCCGCGGCCGTAGACCAGGCGGCCGAAGGGATCGTGGTCACCGACCCCGACGGCCAGATCCAGTACGCGAACCGCGCGTTCCGGGCGCTGGTGGGCCTGGGGGAGGAGGGGGGGACGGGGATCAACCTGTTCTCCCTGTACCCTACCGACGAGCCCCGGGTGGACGATCTTCGCGACGCCGCCGAGCACGGCCGGGTGTGGAGCGGGCGGCTACGGGCCCTGCGGGCCGACGGGAGCGGGTATCACGAGGAATGCGCGCTCTCCCCGGTCAAGGGGGCGGATGGAGAGGTACACAGCCTCGTGGTGGTGAAGCGCGACGTCACCCGCGAGGTCGAGTTCGAGGCGCGGCTCGCGCAGAACCAGAAGCTCGAGGCCCTGGGGACCCTAGCCGGCGGGGTGGCCCACGATTTCAACAACGTGCTGACCCCGATCCTGGGCTATGCGGAATTGGCGCTGCATCAGGTGGATCCGCACAGCAAGCTCCACCGCAACCTGTCACGGATCCTCAAAGCGGCCGAACGGGCCAAGGCGTTGGTGGATCAGATCCTGGCGTTCAGCCGCCGGACCGAGGACACCCGCGTCGAACTGCGATTCGGAGAACTCCTTCGGGAGACCGAGGAACTCCTGCGGGCTTCGATTCCGAAGCGGGTCCGGTTAGCGGTTTCTTGCGAGGCAGACGAGGATTGGGTCGCCGGGAATCCGACCCAACTCCAACAGGTGGTCATGAATCTGGTCACGAACGCCTGGCACGCCATGGAGCCCGACGGGGGAACCGTGGAGGTGGCGGTGGAGGCCGAGGAGGTGTGCGAGCCGGAGCCCGATCTCCCGGCGGGCCGGTATCTGGTGCTCCGGGTCACCGACGAGGGGTGCGGTATTCCCCCCGAGGTGCAGACCCGGATTTTCGAGCCATTCTTCACCACGAAGGAGGTGGGGAAGGGAACCGGGCTCGGCCTGGCCGCGGTCCACGGGATCGTCAAACAGCACGGCGGGACGATCCGGGTTTCCTCGGTGGTGGGCCGTGGGACCACGTTTCGCGTGTACCTCCCGTTGGCCGTGCGGGCGGAGCGGGTGGAGGAACGAGTCGGCGCCCGGGAGACGATGCCCCGGGGGCGGGGGGAGCGGATCCTGGTGGTGGACGACGAGCTCGAGGTGGCGGATTTCCTGGCCCAGACCCTGGAGACCTTGGGATACCGGGTCGAGGCGGTGCTCTCGGCCGAGGAGGCCTGGCAGCGGTTCTCGCGCTCGCCCGGGGCCGTGGATCTACTGATCACCGACCAGACCATGCCGGGAATGACGGGGCTCGCCCTGGCCCGGCGGTGCCGGCAGCAGCGGCCGGATCTTCCCGTGGTGCTGTGCACAGGGTACGCCTCCGCGGTAACAACCGAGGATCTGGCGGCGGCCGGGGTCGCCGTGCTCCTGGCCAAGCCGGTGTCGCCGCGGCAGCTTGCCGCCGAGGTGCGCCGGGTGCTCGACCGGGAGAATGGGGCGTAGGTGAGGCGCGGTTTTGTCTTCGGAGCCAAAGAAAACGGCCCGCCGCGGAAAACGCGGCGGGCCGTTTGGTCTTGGTGGCGGTGCAGGGACTTGAACCCCGGACTCGGCGGATATGAGCCGCCTGCTCTGACCAACTGAGCTACACCGCCGGAAGGGGCGCTTTATATATGCAGGCGGCCGGCCCTGTCAAGCCGGCTACCGCACCGCCGGGGCCGGTCACGGCAGATCGTAGGCCAGGAGCCGGTGCCGCTCTTTGCGGAACAGGGTTCCCTCGGTCTGGACCAGAAGTGCGTAAAACCGCTTTCCCCCCGCCGTGGGGTCCCAATCGATGTCCACGAACGCCCCCGGCACCTTGGGCCCCTCGGCCACCGGCACGAGGGTGAGCCCGTCCCACTTCCACAGGAGCGCCTGGCCGTGGGAGAACGCGGCCACCCGCTGGAACACCCGGCTCAGGGTGCCGTGGTTGCGGAACAACACGAACTGGGGTTCGGTGCCGGCGAGGCGCGAGAGGGTCCGGCCGTGGACCCGGTAGTAATCCTCGTCCTGGTAGTCCCGCACCCGTTCCTCGCCGCGGAGGGCCACCCGGCTCCCCTTGACCGGGTCGGCGCTCTCGAACAGTTCGGTGCCGGTGCCGTCGTACAGGCGCAGCCGGTCCGACTGGGTCGTGACGGCCCAACCCGGGGTGTCCGGGCCGAGGGACACCGGATCCAGGTTCACGGGCAGGGCCGCCTGCGGCAGTTCCAAGACGTCCCCCGGCTCGTAGGCCGCCCCCGTCCATCGAAGCCGCCGGAACGAGCCGTCGAAGAGATCCTTTCCGACGCCCGGGCGGGCCACGACGGCTTCTGGTTTCGGCCGGGGCCAGGCCTTCACGGCCCCCGAGATGCGTTCTCCCTTGGAGGCAAGGGCCGAGCCGAACCACTCGAGGGCCTGGCTCACCGGATGGGTGCCGTTCATCCCCGCCACGAACACCTCGGGTTTGCCGTTTCCGTCGAGGTCGGCCGCCGACACGAGGGCCGGCCGGATGCCGGGGGGCACGGGCGTCTCCCAGAGTTTCACGAAGGTCTGCCCGGTGTCCCGGTACGCGGTGAGTCCGTCCCCGGTGAGGACCAGGATCTCGGTGGTCCCGTCCCCATCCACGTCGGCGGCCGCGAGACCGAGGGCGTCCCCGTCCACGGCGGAGCCGACCCGGGGCGAGGCGAGGGGGTTGGTGGCCGGCGCGACGGCGGAGGGGGACGCCGGGCTGGGGGCCGTCGTGGACGGCTCCGGGGCCGCGGGAACCGGCGACGGGGAGGGGGAGGGGCGGGCCTGCACGTGGCGCAAGAGGTGCTGCCGGAGTTCCCCGGCCACCGCCTCCAGGGCGCCGAGAAGCTCCTCCGGGGCCTTGACCGTGCGGTACGACCGGGTCCCCTCGGCCGTGGCACCCTCCGGGGGGACGAGGGCGGCGTCCAGGCTGTAGGTGGGACCGAGCCGGGTCACCGTGGTTCGGACCGTCCAGTCCTCGGGCCGGGCTTCGTGCGCCCGGGTCACGGTGTAGCCGGGGCCGTCGAGCCGGCTTGCCAGGGCGGCCTCGAGACCGGGCTTCAGGGCGTCCAGGTCGGGGGCGTTGTAGATCTCGAACGGGAGTACCACCAGCCGGTCGGCCGCCATGGCCGGGCGAACCACCAGGGGGGCGGCGACCAGGACGAGCGCGAGGGTGAGCGGCAGCAGTCGGGGGCGTAGGACCATGGGCGAACGACCGTCCTTTCCGTGGAAGGGGGCGAGGGGGGGCGGTCAAGCCGGAGGAAACTCCCCCTCGTCGGCGAAGCTGTAGTAGCGCCCGTCCCCGAGCACCACGTGGTCCAGAACCCGGATGCCCAAGAGCCGGCCGGCCTCCCAGAGCCGGCGGGTGAGGTCCCGGTCGTCGGCGCTCGGGGTCGGGTCGCCGCTCGGATGGTTGTGGGCGAAGATCACGGCCGAGGCGGCCTCCCGCACGGCGGCCCGGAACGCCTCGCGGGGGTGCACGAGGCTCTGGGTGAGGGTGCCCTCGCTCACCCGTTCCTCCCGTAGCAGGCGGTTCCGGGCGTCCAGGAGGAGGCAGTAGAACCGTTCCTTCTTGACCTCCCGCAGTCGGCCGGAGAAATGCTCGAACACCTGCCGGCTCGCCCGGAACGGCTCCCGTGCGGCGAGCCGACGGGAACCCATGCGCCGCCCGATCTCGAGCGCCGCCAGAACGGCCGCCGCCTTGGCGGGCCCCACCCCGGGATGCCGGGCGATCTCGGCGCCGGCCGCCTGGGCGAGGCCGTCCCACGAGCCGCCGAAGGCGGCCCACACCGCCCGCGCCAGGTCCAGGGCCGAGGCGCCCCCGGTGCCCGTGCGAAGCAGGATGGCGAGGAGTTCCGGGTCGGTGAGGGCGTCGGCGCCCCGGGCGAGAAGCTTTTCCCGGGGCCGGTCCTCCTCCGGCCAGTCGCGGATGCCCGATCCCATCGGCACCCCCTTGGATGGGCTCCCGAACGGAGACGTTACCGGATTCTAGGAGGGGGGGAAACCGGGTGTCAAACCGCCCCCGCGGTTCCGTCGGGCTCCCCGGAGAGGGCCCGCCGGTACGCGCGAAGCCCCCGACGGGCCGTGCCCGCCAGCCCCAGGGCCAGGTCGCGGCAGGCCCGGCGGAACTCCGCCGGGTCGGCGGGCACCCCGAGCACCAGCGTGCGGCCCTTTCGAAGCGCCCGCAACGGACCGGCGTTGGCGGTGCCGGTCGGGAACTCGGCCTGGGCCGGCACGAGGATCGCGTCGGCGGCCGGGATCGCGTCGCCCAGTTTGCGCAGGAGGGTTTCGGGCGCCTCGGCGATGTCCACCACCGAGATCCGAAGGCCCTCGGCCAGGCGCCGCAGGAACGCCAGGTGCTCCGGCGGGAACCCCTGGGTGACCAGGGCCAGGCGCCGGACGCGCTCGAGGCCCAACCCCTTTCGCACCGCGTGAAGGTGGGCGACCACATGCGCCCGCAGGTCCCGGGCGAAGGGGCGGCCACTCCGGCGGAACCGCCGGGCGTGGTGCCAGGCGTGGAGCCCCACCGCGGCCTCGAGCCACCGGCGCCCCGCCGCGGCCCGCGCCACCTTGCCCAGGCTGTAGAAGCGCACGTGGGCCCGCACCACCTCCCGCTGGAGTTCGTGAGCGGTGAACCGCGCCGGTTCGAACACCACATGGTGGCCGTCGTAGAGGTCCCACCGTCGGGTCAGGAGCCGGCCCCGGGCGGCCATGTCGTCGTAGAGGCCGGTGCCGGGGGTGGGGGTGAGGACGAGGAACTGCACCGTTTCGATCCCGGCCTCCCGGGCGAACCGGACGGTTTCGCGCACCGTGACCGGGTCGTCCGTGTCGGCCCCGAGGACGAACATGCCGTGGACCCAGATCCCCTCGTCCCGGAACGTGGCCACGGCCCGGCGAATGTCTTCGACGGTCTGTCGCTTGTCGTAGGCGGCGAGCGTCTGCGGGTTCACCGACTCGAGCCCGACGAACACGCACCAGCACCCCGACCGGGCCATGAGGCGCACGAGCTCCCGGTCGCGGGCGAGGTCGACCCGCACCTGGGCCGACCACTCGAGGCGCAAATTTCGTCGGAGGATCCCCTCGCAGATCTCCCGGGTGCGGCCCCGGTGGGCCGCGAAGTTGTCGTCGCAGAAGAACACGTGGTCGGTGGTTCGGGAGTAGGCCTCCAGGTCGGTGAGCACCCGTTCGGCCGATTGGAACCGGTATCGGGCTCCGAACATGGGGATCACGGAACAAAACCGGCACCGAAACGGGCAGCCCCGGCTCGTGGACACCGGGGTGACCCGCCGGCCGCTCCAGTGTTCCACGAGGGAGAAGTCGGGGGTGGGCAGGCCGTCGAGGTCCTCCAGGAGGGGCCGGTCGGGCGTATGGACCACGCGGTCGCCGTCCCGGAAGGTGAGCCCGATGATCCCCCCGAGCGGCCGGCCGGCCGCAAAGGCCTCGATCAGCTCGGGCACGGTTTCGTCCCCCTCGCCCCGCACCACCGCGTCGGCGTGGGCGAGGGCCTCCTCCGGAAGGAACGTGGGGTGGGGGCCCCCCAGGAACACGAACTTCCCCAGGGCCCGAGCCCGGTCGGCCCACTCGTAGGCCCGGGCCGCCGTGGTGGTGAGGCTCGAGATCCCCACGGCATCGGCCCACCGCAGATCGTCTTCGGTGAGGGGCCGGACCTCTTCCACCACCACCCGGGTTTCGTGGCCCCGATCCCGGAGCAGGGTCCCCAGGAGCACCGGGCCGAGCCGCGGCAGCCGGATCCGGCTGAACACGTGGGGCCGAGGGGGGCGGGGTTCGACGAACAGGATGCGCATGCCCAAGACCTCCTTCGATGTGATACCAAGGTGCCTTCAAGCAGACACCCAGCCCGAAGCCCGGCAAGGGGCCTGGTTCCGTCCGTGCGTGAGTGCGGCATCCGGCTACTGTAGGAGCCACGCCCGGCGATCCACCAGGCCCCCTGCCGGGCCGAATCAGGAAACGGTAGCTTTGAACGTAGCTTGGTATGAAACGACGTTTGCGGGAGGATAGCCCTGCGGGGGGAAAAGTCAACCCATGTTTTGCCAGACGGCCTCGTACACGAGTTTGAGGGGGACGTCGTGGCGCCGGGCGATCGCGAGGCAGTCCTCGTACTCGGGGGCGCGCTGGAAGACTTCGGTTCCCTTCCGGCCGACCTTGACCCGTACGGGGCCCCAGGGGGTTTCGGCCGTGGTCCAGGTGCGCTCGAGGCAGGCCCGGGACCAACGGCTCTTTCGCACCCCGAGGGTGGTGGTGTGGCGCCAGAACGCCTCCTCCACGGCCGGTTCCCGCTCCGGGGGGCAAAGGGCCGCCACCAGGTGGGCCGGCCGTCCCTTCTTCATCAGGATCGGGGTGATCCAGGCATCGAGCGCCCCGGCCGTGAGGAGCGCCCCGATCACGGGCCCGAGGAGCTCCCCCGGGATGTCGTCGAGGTTCGTTTCGAGAAGGACCACCTCGTCGCCGGCGTCGGTGTCCCGGCGGCCCATCCACACCCTCAGGCAGTTGGGCCGGTCCTTGAGGAGGGTCGTGCCGAACCCGGTCCCCACGGCCTCCAGGGCGAGGGCGGGTGCCGGGCCGAAGCTCCCGGCCAACCCGGCGGCCAGGGCCGCACCCGTGGGCGTCACCGTTTCCATCTCGGCCTCGACCCCGCGGACCGGGACCCCTTTGAGCAGTTCCAGGGTGGCCGGCGCCGGGGAGGGCAGCACCCCGTGGCTCGATCGGATCTGTCCCCGGCCCAGGGGGAGGACCCCGCAGGAGATGGAGTCCACCCCCAGGGCGTCGAGCCCGGCGGCCGCGCCCACCAGATCCACCACGGTGTCGGCGCCCCCGATCTCGTGAAAGTGCACGTCTGCCGGATCAACCCCGTGGACCCGGGCCTCGGCCCGGGCGAGCCGGTCGAGGAGGTCGAGGGCCCGGTCCCGCACGCCCGGGGGGATGTCCGCCCCCGCGATCGCCCGCCGCAGTTCCGCGGCGCGACGGTGGGGCGGCTGTTCGGGCGGTTCGACCCGCACCCGAAGGGCCCGGCCCCGAAGCCCGTGGGAGGTCACCTCGGGAAACGAAACTTCGATTCCGCGCACGCCGGCCAACCGGGTCGAGGCGATCGCCCGCCGGATCTCCTCCGGGTCGG
This sequence comes from Deferrisoma sp., assembly GCF_054681715.1. Taxonomy (NCBI): domain Bacteria; kingdom Pseudomonadati; phylum Thermodesulfobacteriota; class Deferrisomatia; order Deferrisomatales; family Deferrisomataceae; genus Deferrisoma; species Deferrisoma sp. The sequence continues at coordinate 56,622 of NZ_BAAHFQ010000002.1, read as the reverse complement.
CCCCCGCGTCCACGAGCGCGGCCAGGAACATGTCGCCGGCGATACCGTTCCACGGGTCGATATGGAGGTGGCGTGCCATGGGATCTCCGGATCACGGGGGGAAGGGAGCGGACCCAGTGTACGATTTCGATCGGGCGAGGCAACCCTTCGCCCGGCAAAAGCCGTTTCGGGTTCGCTTGACACCACAGGTGCCCTATGTTTTCTTACGCCGGGTTTCGTGCCCCGCGAGGGGCGTTTTTTCCACGGGGAGTTTTTCCGAAGAAGGGAGGAAGCCATGGCCGCAAAGATCATCAAGGGAGGCCCCATCGCCGAGGAGATCCGGGGAGAGCTCGCCCGCGAGGTGGAGGCCCTTAAGGCCAAGGGGATCGTGCCGAAGCTCTCGGTCGTGCTGGTGGGGGACGACCCCGGGAGCGTCTGGTACGCCCGCAACAAGGTGAAAACCGGGGAGAAGGTCGGGGTGGTGGTGGAGGTGAACGAGCTGGCCGCCGACACCCCCGAGGCCGAGGTGGTGGCCTTGGTGGAGAAGCTCAACGCCGATCCGGACGTCCACGGCATCCTGGTGGAGTTGCCGCTTCCCGGCCACATCGACAAGGCCAAGGTGATGAACGCGATCACCCCGGCCAAGGACGTGGACGGGGTGACCGCGGTTAACCGCGGCTACGTGCTCGGGGGCCAGGAGGACCTGGCGCTCGTGCCGGCGACCCCGCTTTCGTGCATCGAGCTCATCCAGCGTTCGGGGGTGGAGCTCAAGGGCCGCCGGGTCACGGTGGTAGGCCGGGGCGACACGGTGGGCCGGCCCCTGGCCATGCTCCTTCTCCAGAAGGGCCGGGACGCCACGGTCACGGTGTGCCACTCCCGCACCAAGGACCTCGCCGGCGCGTGCCGGTGGGCCGAGATCCTGGTGGCCGCCGCGGGGGCGGGCCCGGACCATCTCATCAAGGCCGACATGATCGCGCCGGGCGCCGTGGTGATCGACGCGGCGATCAACGAGAAGCCCGACGGTTCGATCACGGGCGACGTGGATTTCGAGGCCGCCAAGGAAGTGGCGAGCGCCATCACCCCGGTGCCCGGCGGGGTGGGGAGCCTGACCACCACGATCATCCTTTCGAATACCATCAAGGCCCTGAAGCTCCAGAAGGGCCTGTCCTAACAACGGAGGGGAGGAGCCATGTCCATCTACGCGAAGAGCCTAAACGAGTACCTGGCCGAGGCCGCGAGCAAGAGCCCGACCCCGGGCGGGGGAAGCGTGAGCGCGGTGGTGGCGGCGAACGCCGCGGCCATGGTGAGCATGGTGGCGAACTTGACCCTCGGGAAGAAGGGGTACGAGGAGGTCCAGGACCTCGCCAAGGAGGTCGCCGACGGCTGCGCCAAGGCGATCGAGGACCTGAAAACCCTGACCGCCCGTGACATGGAGGCCTTCGAGATCTTCATGAAGGCCTGGCGGATGCCCACCGACACCGAGGAGCAGCACAAGGCCAAGGATGAGGCCATGGAGAAGGCGGCCCAGAACGCCTCCCAGGTGCCCCTGGAGATCTGCAAGGTGTGCCTGGAGATCCTCAAGATGGCGGCGAAGCTCGCGCCGGTGGGGAACAAGGGCGCCATCTCCGACGTGGGCGTGGGTGCCTACATCGCCGAGGCGGCGCTGCGGGCCGCGATGCTGAGCGTTGACATCAACCTGCCCTCGATCAAGACGGCGTCGTTCAAGGAGATGCTCGTGCGGGAGCGGGCCCGGCTCTTCGTGGAGGCCGAGGAACTGAAGCTCCAGGCCCTGGCCGACGTGAAGCGCAGGCTCTAGGTCAACCGGCCGGGAGTCTTCCGGACAAATAACGGCGGCCCGGGATCGCGTTCCCGGGCCGCCGCTTTCGTTTGGCGGGCGAGCGCCCGCGGACGGAGGGACGGCGACCGAGGTTTACGAGGCCGCGGCCCGGAGCGCCTGGTCCAGATCCTCCAGAATGTCGTCGATGTGCTCGATGCCCACCGAGAGCCGGATGAAATCCGGGCTCACCCCGGCGGCCTCCTGCTCCTCCGGCGTGAGCTGGGAGTGGGTGGTGGAGGCCGGGTGGATCGCGAGGCTCTTGGCGTCCCCGATGTTCGCCAGGTGGCTGAAGAGCTTGAGGTTGTCGATGAACCGCTTCCCGGCCTCGAGCCCGCCCCGGATGCCGAACCCGAGGATCGCGCCGTAGAGCCCCCGGTAGTGGTACTTTTTGGCGAGCTCGTGGGCGGGATGGCTTTCGAGCCCGGGGTAGCTCACCCAGTTCACCAGCGGGTGGGATTCCAGGAACCGGGCCACGGCCATGGCGTTTTGGGAGTGGCGCTCCATCCGCAGATGCAGGGTTTCGAGCCCCTGGAGGAACAAGAACGCGTTGAACGGGCTCAGGCACGCCCCGGTGTCCCGGAGCCACTGCACGCGGCACTTGATGATGAACGCGACGTTTCCGAGCCCGGGGAAGTCGCCGAAGGTTTCCCAGAAGTTGAGCCCGTGGTAGCTCGGGTCGGGTTCCGAGAAGTGGGGGAATTTGCCGTTGCCCCAGTCGAACCGGCCGCCGTCCACGATGACGCCGCCGATGGAGGTCCCGTGCCCCCCCACGAACTTCGTAGCCGAGGCGATGACCACGTCGGCCCCGTGGTCCAGGGGCCGGAGGAGGTAGGCCGTGGGCATGGTGTTGTCCACCACCAGGGGGATTCCCGCCTCGTGGGCGATGGCGGCCACCGCCTCGATGTCGAGGGTGTCCAGCTTGGGGTTCCCCACGGCCTCGGCGTACACGGCCCGGGTCTTCTCGGTGATGGCCCGCCGGAAGTTTTCGGGATCCCTAGGGTCGACGAACCGGACCCGGATGCCGAGTTTGGGCAGGGTGTAGTGGAGCAGGGTGTAGGTGCCCCCGTAGAGGCTCGTCGAGGCCACGATCTCGTACCCCGCCTCCACGATGCAGGAGAGGGCCAGGGTCTCGGCCGCCTGGCCCGAGGCCACGGCGAGCGCGCCGGTGCCGCCCTCCAGGGCCGCCATCCGCTGCTCGAACACCTCGGTGGTGGGGTTCATGATCCGGGTGTAGATGTTCCCGAACTCCTTGAGGGCGAACAGATTCGCCGCGTGTTCGGCGTTCTTGAACACGTAACTCGTGGTCTGGTAGATGGGGACGGCACGGCTCCCTGTGGTCGGGTCGGGCGACTGCCCGGCGTGAACGGCCAGGGTTTCGGGTTTCCAAGACATGGGGCGCTCCTTTTGGTTGTTGAGTGATCGAGGTCGCCAATGAGTATCCGAGATCTCCTCCGACGTCAAGGGAAATGGGTGGGGTTCGTGTGGGTTTTCGCGGCGGTGTGTGCGGCGACGGTGGCGGGCGCGGCCGATGCCGACCGGGCGGCCGAGCACCTGCGGCGGGCCGAGGCGTACCGGGCCGAGGGAAAGCTCGCCGAGGCGGAGATCGAGCTGCGCGCGGCGGTGCAGGCCGACCCCGCGAGCGCCCCGGCGCACCGGGCCCTGGCCGAGGTGTACCTGGCCCGGGGGGACGGCGCGGCCGCGTTCCGGGAGTTCCGGGAGGTTGTGAGCCTCGATCCGTCGGACGGCGAGGCCCGGCTTCGGGTGGCCGGGTTCTATCTGGCCGGGCGCCGGTTCGCGGACGCGGAGGAGCACGCGGCCAAGGCCGCGGAGTTCCTGCCCGACCGGTTCGAGCCCTGGGTCGTTTTGGGCCGGGCGCGGGCCAGCCAGAAGAAGTGGGACGAGGCCACCGGGGCGCTGGAGAAGGCACTGGAGAAGAACCCGGACGAGGAGGCCCTGTGGGTTGAGGCGGCCCGGATCCGGCTGGCCGCGAAGGACCCGGAGGGCGCGGAGCGCTTCCTGCGGCGGGGGCTCGATCGGGTGCCGCCTTCGGCGCGCCTTCGGGTGGCGCTCGCGAACCTCCTGGCGAGCCGGAAGCGGACCGAGGAGGCCGACGCCCTCATGGAGGAGGTGCGAAACCTCGCGGAGGGGAATCCCGACCTCCTCGAGGCGGTGGCCGTGTACCGGCTGCGCCGGGGCGACCGGGAGGGCGCGGAGGCCGTGTTGCAGGCCGCCCTGGACGAGGCCGGTGAGGATCCCGAGGCCCGCCGCCGGGCGCTCGCCGCCCTGGCCGGGTTCTATTCGGTCACCGGGGATCTCGGCCGGGCTCGCCAGACCCTGGAGGAGCTCCAGACGCTCGCGCCGGAGGACCCGACGGTGCTCCTTCGGCTTGCGAACGTGTACCTCCTGGCGAACGAGCCCGACCGGGCCGAGCCCCTGATCGGGAAGCTTCGGGAGAAGGCCCCTTCGGACCGCAACGTGCGGCTTCTGGCCGCCCGGCTCGATCTCGCCCGCGGGCGGGTGGCCGAGGCGCGCGAGGCGCTGGAGGCCCTGGTGGCCGAGGCGCCCGACTCGGTGAACGGCAACCTCTTTCTGGGCAAGGCCTACGCCATGGAGCGCCGCTGGGAGGAGGCCCGGGAGGCCTACCGGCGGGTGGTCGCCGAGGTGCCGAACCACTACTTCGCAAACCTCGACCTGGCGAAGGTGGCCCTGGAGCTCCGGGACCCCCGGGAGGCGCGAGAGGCGGCCGAACGGGTGCTCAAGGTCCGAACCGGAGATCCGGTAGCCCGGGAGATCCGGGCCACCGCGCTCCTCCTGGAGGGCGACGCCAAGGGAGCGGAGGCCGAGTTCCGGGCGCTCTTGAAGACGAAACCCGGGGACCCCAGGCTTTTGCTGCGGTTGGCCCAGAGCCTGGAGGCCCAGGGCCGGGGGGAGGAGGCGCTGGGGGTGTACGAGGAGCTCCGGTCCCGGGCCCCGGCCGAGGTGGAGCCGGTTCTGAGGGAGATGGCCTTGCTCGACCGGTTGGGCCGCCACGACCGGGTCCGCGAGGTGGGGGAGGCGTTCCTGCGGGAAAACGGGGAGGTGCCGCGCGTTCTCAACGCCCTGGCCGTTCACGCCACGAGCCGGGGCGAACCCGACGCGGCCGAGGCGTACCTCAAGCGGAGCCTCGCGGCCGACCCCTCCTGGGCCGAAACCCGGGAACTCCTGGCGCGGCTTCGGATGGCGCAGGGGCGGGTGGAGGAGGCGGTGGCGGCGCTCGAGGAGGCGCTGCGGGGGGAGCCCGACCGGGTCTCGAGCCTCCTCCTGCTCGCGACGATCCGGGACGGCACGGGCGAAAAGGAGAAGGCCGAAGCGCTCTACCGCAAGATCCTCGCCCTCGCGCCCCGCCATCCGGTGGCGGCCAACAACCGGGCCATGATCCTGGCCGAACGCGACGAGACCCTGCCCGAGGCGCTGCGGTTGGCGGAGATCGCAGCCGAGGAGGCCCCCGACAACCCGTTCACCGCCGACACCCTGGGGTGGGTGCTCTACCGGCAGGGCGCCTACGAGCGGGCCCGGCGCCAGTTCGAGGCGGCCCGGAAGCGCTTGCCGGACCATCCCGAGGTGGCCTACCACCTGGGGGCGACCCTGGCGAAGCTCGGGGACCGGACCCGGGCCCGGGCGCTTTTGGAGGAGGCCCTGGCCGCCAAGGAGAAGGGCCCCTGGGCGTTCGACGCGGGCCAGATGCTGGAGGAGCTCAAACGGGCCGGGGAATGACGGGGCCGTAGACCGTGGACCGAAGACCAGAGGAGCGAGCCATGAAGGCAGAAGAGGCGCGAGCCGGGCGGGTGTTCGTGCTGCGCCTGGAGGACGGCGACCGCCTGCCCGAGGCGATCGAGCGGTTCTGCGCCGAGGCCGGCGTCCAACGGGGCGTGTGCTGGATGGTCGGCGGCGCAGGGGCGGGGCGGGTCGTGGTGGGGCCCGAGACCGGGTACGCCCGGCCCGTCGTGCCCATGGTGGCGGGGCTCGACGGCGTGCACGAGGCGGCGGCCGTGGGCACGATCTTCCCCGACGACGAGGGTGCGCCCCGGCTCCACATGCACGCGGCCCTCGGCCGGTCGGGCCGCACCGTGACCGGGTGTGTCCGGCTGGGGGTGGAGGTCTGGGAACTGGGGGAGGTGGTCCTCCTCGAGATCGAGGGGAGCTCGGCCCGGCGCCGGCTGGACCCCTCCACCGGGTTTTCGGTGCTGGTTCCCGGCGGGCGAGCCCCCGCGGGCTAGTTCACCAGCTCCTCCGCCCCCTCGTCCGCGAGCCCCGCCCGCACGAGCAGCATGTACTGGGCGAGCTGCTCGTGGAGGAACTCGATGTAGCGCAGAAGCGCGCGGATGTCCCGGAACATCTGGTAGTCCGAGACCCCCGCGAGCACGTCGTCGTACCGGTTTCGGATGGTTCGGTATTCCCGCAGCATGGCCGATCCTCCCGCCCCGGCGGACATGGGGAGCCGGGGCCTGGGGTACGGATCGGCCGAGATCCGCCGCGGCTTTACCGGTCGGCCGGCGGACCCTTGCGGTGCCAGTTCCACGCCGTCTCCAAGATCACGTCGAGCCCCGGGTACCGGGGTTCCCAGCCCAGTTCCCGCCGGATCTTCTCGCTCGATCCCACGAGCACCGCCGGGTCCCCCCACCGGCGGCGGGCCTCCAGGACGGGGATCTCCCGGCCCGTGACCCGCCGGGCCTCCTCGATCACCTCCCGCACCGAGTACCCCCGGCCGTTCCCCAGGTTGTACGACCGGCTCTCCCCGCCCCCGAGTAGGTGCTCGAGGGCGAGCACGTGGGCCTCGGCCAGGTCCGTCACGTGGATGTAGTCGCGGATGCAGGTGCCGTCGGGGGTGGGGTAGTCGGTGCCGAACACGGCGATGTGGGGCCGCCCGCCCAGGGCCACCTCGAGCACCAGGGGAATGAGATGGGTTTCCGGGTCGTGGGCCTCGCCGATCTCGCCGTCGGGGTCGGCGCCGGCCGCGTTGAAGTACCGCAGGTTCACGTGGCGCATGCCGTAGGCCGTTTCGAAGTCGGTGAGCATCTGCTCGACCATGAGCTTGGTGCGGCCGTACGGGTTGATGGGGCGCTGGGGGTGGTCCTCGGGGATCGGGACCCGCTCGGGTTCGCCGTAGGTGGCGCAGGTGGACGAGAAGATGAAGAACTCGCTTTCCACCTCCTTCATCGTCTCCAGAAGCGCGAGCGTGGTGGCCACGTTGTTGCGGTAGTAGGGGCCGGGATCCCGGACCGACTCGGCCACGTAGGCGTAGGCCGCGAAATGCATCACGGCCCGGATCCGGTGCTCCAGGAGCACGGCCTGCACCGCCTCGCGGTCGGCCAGGTCGGCCTCCACGAACGTGCCCCACCGGGCGGCCCATCGGTGCCCCCGTTCCAGGTTGTCGACCACCACGGGGTGAAACCCCCTCTGGGCCAGGAGCTTGGCCACGTGGGAGCCGATATACCCGGCCCCCCCGGCCACCAACACGGCTTCAGACATGGGACGGCGTCCTTTCCACCGGGTTGTCCCGGAGCCAGTCGTCGAAGTAGTCGATCGTCCGCCGGAGCCCCTCCCGGAGCGGCACCTTGGGTTCCCACCCGAGTTTCTCCCGGGCCAGCGCGATGTCGGGCCGGCGCTGCACGGGATCGTCGGCCGGGAGCGGGAGGAACCGGATCTCGGAGCGCGACCCGGTCATCTCCCGCACGAGTTCGGCCAGTTCCAAAATGGTGAACTCCTCCGGGTTTCCCAGATTGACCGGCCCCGTGAACCCGTCCCGCTCCATCAGGCGCACGAGTCCCTCCACCAGGTCGTCCACGTAGCAAAAGCTCCGGGTCTGGGACCCGTCGCCGTACACCGTGAGGGGAAGCCCCCGTAGGGCCTGGACGACGAAGTTCGACACCACCCGGCCGTCGTCCGGGAGCATGCGGGGGCCGTAGGTGTTGAAGATCCGGGCGATCCGCACGTCCACCCCGTTTTGGCGGTGGTAGTCCATGAACAGGCACTCGGCGGCCCGCTTGCCCTCGTCGTAGCAGCTCCGCACGCCGATGGGGTTCACGTGGCCCCAGTAGGTCTCGGGCTGGGGGTGCACCGTGGGGTTCCCGTACACCTCGCTGGTGGAGGCCTGGAGGATCCGGGCCTTGACCCGTTTGGCAAGCCCCAGGGTGTGGATCGCCCCGAGCACGCTGGTCTTGATGGTCTTCACCGGGTTGTACTGGTAGTGGACCGGGGAGGCCGGGCAGGCCAGGTTGTAGATCTGGTCCACCTCCACGAACACCGGGTGGGTGATGTCGTGGCGCAGGAGCTCAAACCCGGGGTGGCCCAGGAGGTGGGTGATGTTCTGCTTTCGGCCCGTGAAGAAGTTGTCGAGGCACAGCACCTCCTTGCCGCGCCGGAGAAGGGCCTCGCACAGGTGGGAGCCGAGGAACCCCGCGCCGCCGGTGACGAGCACTCGCCGGTCGGTGCGAAGCGCGGGGTTGTAGATGAGCCGGTTAGGGTCGATTTGCATGGGAAGGTTCGCCTCCGGGGATCGGGCGGCCGATCATACGGAGGCGTCGCGGTCGAGGTCAAACGCCTCCCGTGTGGTGGGCAGGGTGAACCCGAACACGCTGCCCCTGCCGGGTTCGCTCTCCACCCAGATCGTCCCCCCCATCCGCTCCACGAGCTCCCGGCAGATGGCGAGTCCGAGCCCCGCCCCCTCGGTTCCGGCGTTCTTTCCCCGGGCGAACTTTTCAAAGATCCGTTCCCGTTCCTCGGCCGGGATGCCGGGCCCGGTGTCGGCCACCGTCACCTCCAGATGGCCGGGGCCGGCTTCCCGGACGCTCACCCGGATTTCCCCGTGGGGAGTAAACTTCGCGGCGTTCCCGACGAGGTTGAACAGGATCTGGGCGAGCCGGTCCGGATCGGCCCAGGCCCGGGGGGTGCCCGCCGGGGCCTCGAGCGACAGCCGGACGGGGCGCCCGCCCACGAGGGCCCGGGCTTGGTGGAGCACGGCCTCTGCCACGGCCTTGACGTCCACCGGGCAGGGGGCGATGCTGACCCGGCCGGACTCGAGACGGGAGAGGTCGAGGATGTTTTCGATGAGCCGCAGGAGCCGCCGGCCGCTTTCGGCGATGCGTTCCAGGCTCTGGGCCTGATCGGGGGTCAGCGGGCCGTCGAGTCCCTGGATCATCGCCTCGGAGTAGCCGATGATGCAGTTCAGCGGCGTGCGCAGTTCGTGGCTCATCTGCAGGAGAAACTCCGTGCGCACCTGGTCCGTCGCTCCGGGAGGGACCCGGGCGTCGGGCTTCGATTCGAGCCGCTCCAGGACCTCGCGCGCCCGTTGAAGCTCCCCGTAGACCCGGAAGAGATCCTCGGTTTTTTCCCGCTCTCGCTCCTGGGCCTCTTTGATCTCCGAGATGTCCCGCACCACGGCCTCCACCTGCTCGCGGTCTTCGACGAGAGCGAGCCGAAGGCTCCACAGGGCCGCTACCGTCTTGCCGTCGGCCCGCCGCAGCGGCAGTTCGTAGTTGCGGATCCGCTGACGCTGTCGCAGTCGGGCCACCACCGCGGGCCACGCCCGGGGTTCGGCCAGTATCTCTCGGGGGGAAAGGCCAAGCACCTGACCGGGAGGCCGGCGCAGGATCTGGCAAAACGCGCTGTTGGCGTGGAGCACGGTTCCCGCGGTGTCGAGAACCGCGATGCCGTCAGGGGTCATCTCCAGGAACTCCCGGAACCTCGCCTCGGTTTCCTGGAGCCTTCCGGCGCTTCTCTGCACCTCCTGGGCCAGGCGGTCCATGGTGTCGGCGATGGCCGCGACCTCATCCGTTCCCCCGGGTTCCTCGGGCACGAGGGCCGAAACCCGCTCGCGCAACCGCGTCCAGGGCCGCAGCGCCCGGCGCGCCACGAGAAGGGCGACGGCGGTGATGACCCCGGCCGTCAAGAAGGTGAGGAGCACCGCGGCCCGGGCGTACCTCCCCGCCAACGCCTGCATGGCCCGCACCTCTGCGGCTCGGGAAACGGGCGGGACGGCAGCCACGGCGTACCCCAGCACCCCCTCGTCCACCTCCACGGGGGACCATCGAAACGGCACGGCCGCCGCGGCGGTCCCATCCAGATCCACCCACCGGACCCCGAGTTGCCCGGCGTCGGCGTCGGTCAAAGGGTCGAAGACCGGTTGTAACAGCGCTGCCGCGGGGAGGGGCGGGCCGATCCGGTGAGGTGTGCCCCCCTTGTCGAAGAATACGAGGCAGGTGGGCGCGGGCAGGGTGGCCACCAGGTTCTCGAGGTGCAGAAGATCCAGATCCACCCACACCACGGGACCCGGGGCGCCCTGGGTCGGTGTCCAGGAGACCGTGATCCGGGAAAGGCCCCGGGGCGTTTCGGACGATGCCGCTTCCGCCTCGAACCAAAATCCGGTGTCCGAGGGTGTGGGAGAGTCCGGTATGGCGATCGGAGATGGCGGTTCGAAGGGCCCCACCTCGAACCCTTCGGCCCCGGCGCGGTACCCTGCCCGGAGGTAGAGGGGAGGCCAGATCACCGGGGAACCCGGCCCCGAGCCCGTGCGCACCGGGGCCAGGTGGGTGCGGCAGAACTCTTGGTACACGGAGGGCTCGGCCGGTAGATGGCCGAGCAACCGGAGATCGGCAAGCGAACGCTGGAGCAGGGACGACGCCCGGTCCGCGGCCCGCAGCGCCGCGCCCAGGGCGGTTTGTCGGGCGCGTGCGTCGAGGAGTTCCGACTGCGCCGCCGTGAGTTCGTGCCCAAGTCGCGCAAACCCCGCCGCGGCCAACCCCCCGAGCACCGCGAGGGGCAGCAGGGAGCAGGCGAGGAGCGCGAGGACGAGGCGGCGTTCGGTTCGTAGACGCACCGTGAATGTCCGGGACGGGAGGTGTCGACGGCCAGTGTACCGCCCCGGTGGGCGGGAGAAAACAGGAACTTCGGTCCTCGGTCACCGGTCGGCGGTCTCCGGTCCCTTGAGCGTCAGCGGCTGCCGTATCAGGGGCCAGAATTCGGAGGACAGATGTCAGGAACCCCCTGTCTTCTGGCACCTGGCACGGTCGCCGCTCCCACGGGGTAGGTCAAGGGAATGGCGTGGGGCGCCCAGGAGGCATCCGCGCCCCGGTGTCGTCGCGCCCGGGCGGCAGCGCCCCGTGTTTCAGGCCGCGAGCGACCGGTTCCGCAGTTCCTGGCAGAGTTCGAGGAGGTACCGCAGGCTCTCGTAGGGTTCCGCCACTCGGGGGGAGGCGGCAAAGAGCCAGGGCAACCAGCGCTCGGCGGGGGTACCAAACCGGGCGCGAAGGGCCCGGAAGAGTTCCCGGCGTTCCCCGAGGTCGTCGCGCTGGGAGAGATGGGCCGTGAACACGAACCCGGCGTGGGGGTTCCGGATTCGTAACAGGGCCCGGCCGGGTTCGATTTCGAACCCGGCCCCGGAGAGACGCTCGAGGTGTCGGCGTGCCTGTTCGAGGACCTCCGCCGGGACGGCCCGGTCCCATTCCTGCCCGGGGGGGAGAAGGGCGCGGAGGAGTTCTTCCGGTGTGGTAGCGGCCATGGTCACCTCCTTGTGGCAGGGGTCTCGGTTTGTGGGCAATTGCACAAACCGTGCCTGGGCCGGGGCGGGCGCCATGCGCGGACTCCGCCCAGCCGTTCGCCGGGCTCTGTGCCGCCTGGCCGGGGGGCAAGGAGCCGTGGTAGAGTCTCGCCATGGGCGTTGCAACGATCCAGGAGCAGTGGTATCTTCCGGAGTCCTGCCTCGACCGGGCCATGGAGTTGGCCTTGGAGGAGGCCCGGGAGGCGGCCCGAAAAGGGGACGTGCCGGTGGGCGCGGTCGTCTTGTGGGACGGTGAGGTGCTGAGCCGGGCCCACAACCGGCGCGAGGAGTGGGGGGACCCTCTGGCCCACGCGGAGTGCCTCGCGCTTCGGGAGGCCGCGCGGCGCGTGGGGCGCTGGCGCCTCGATCGGGCCCTGCTGGTCGTGACGCTGGAGCCATGCCCCATGTGCATGGGGGCTGTGCTCCAGGCCCGGGTACCCGTGGTGGCGTACGGGGCGGCCGACCCGAGGGCCGGGGCCGCCGGGTCGCTTTACGACCTGAGCGATGACCCGCGATTAAGCCACCGGGTGCGCGTGGTGCGCGGCATCCGGGAGGCCGAGGCGGCGCGGTTGTTGCGGGAGTTCTTCCGGGAGCGGCGCGGGCCCGCCAGCGAATGGGACTGACCGGGGGCGGCTAGAAATCCGGAGGTGTGAAGGCGCGGAGAGGTGGCCGAGTGGTCGAAGGCGGTTGACTCGAAATCAACTGTACCCTTTCGGGTACCGGGGGTTCGAATCCCTCCCTCTCCGCCATTTCTTTCTTGTTCCCAACCAAACGAGCGGCGCGGCCAGCACGGGCGGCTTGGCCCTGCGCAACGAGGCCTTGGTGAACCCCGTCAGGTCCGGAAGGAAGCAGCGGTAGCCGGGAGCCTCGTGTGCCGCAGGTCGCCGAGCCGCCCTTGGTGTCCGCGCCGCTTTGCGTGTGGGGAACCGGATCGGTCCCTCCAGGTGCCCCTCCCACGGGAATGGTCCGCATGGCGTATCAGGTGTTGGCGCGGAAATGGCGGCCCCAGCGGTTCGCGGAGTTGCGGGGCCAGGCCCACATCGTTCGGGCCCTCACCAACGCGCTCAAGGCGGGGCGCATCGCCCACGCTTACCTCTTCACCGGCATCCGAGGCGTCGGCAAGACCTCGGCCGCCCGGATCCTCGCCAAGGCCCTGAACTGCCCCCGGGCCACCCCTGACCCGTGCAACGCGTGCCCCTCCTGCGTGGAGATCACCCAGGGCCGCAGCCCCGACGTCCTCGAGATCGACGGCGCCTCCAACACCGGCGTGGACGATGTCCGCCGCCTGCGGGAGGCCGTGCGCTACCCGCCGCAGCAGGGGCGGTTCCGGGTGTACATCATCGACGAGGTCCACATGCTCTCCACGGCGGCCTTCAACGCCTTGTTGAAGACGTTGGAGGAGCCCCCGGAGCACGCGGTGTTCGTGTTTGCGACCACCGACCCTCACAAGGTGCCGGCCACGATTTTGAGCCGGTGCCAGCAGTTCGACTTTCGCCGGTTGGACCGGCGGGAGTTGATGGGGCTCCTGGGCGACGTGGTGAAGGCCGAGGGGATCGAGGCCGAGCCGGCGGCGCTGGCGGCGATCGCCCGGGAGGCGGACGGAAGCGTCCGGGACGCCCAAAGCCTGCTCGATCAGGTCATCGCCTACGCGGGGGACCGGATCAGCTACGAGGCGGTACGCGATGTGCTCGGCGTCGTGGACCGGGAGTTGCTGTTCGGCCTGGCCGAGCGGATCTTGGGCCGCGACGCCGGCGGGGTGCTGGGTCTCGTGGCCGAGGCTCGCCGGGTCGGCGTCGACGTGGGGCGCCTCGCCCAGGATCTGCTCGAGCTGTTCCGGGACCTGGCGGTGCTCCGGGCCGTGGAAAAGGCCGAGGGGGTCGTTGACCTCCCGCCGGAGGAGCGGGCCGAGGCCGGGAGGCTCGTGGAGGGGCACGCCTGGGAGGTGATCCACGCCCGGTTCGACATGCTGGCGCGGTCGGTCGAGGGGGTGCGGCTTGCGGCCGAGCCCTGGACCGTGCTTGAAATGACCCTTCTGAAACTCGCGCTGTTGCCGCCCCTGGTTCGGATCTCCGACGTGGCCTCGGGGGCGGCACGGGGCCAAGGGGGGGCGTCCGCCCCGGCCCGGACGGAGCGGGCACGACGACCCACGACCGAAGGATCCCCGGCGCGCCCGTCCCGGCGGGAGGAGTCGGCCGCGCCGGATCCCGGCGGGGTCCCGGCCGGTTCCGGGGAGGAACGGAAGCCCGCGGCGGAGGAACCGGGGCCCGACGGGGACGGGGAGGGGGTTCCCGCCGAACGGCCGCCGGCGTCTCCCCCGGACGCCTGGGAGCGGTTCCTCGGGGCGGTGCGGGAATCCAACCGCGCGCTGTGGAACGTGCTCCGGGAACACGCCCGGTTTCGGCGGTGGGACCCGGAGGCCCGACGTGTGCACCTCGCCACCGACCGGGAGCAGTTGTTCTTTTTTCGCTCAAAGGCGGACGTCCTGGGCCGTGCGGCAGCGAGGGTGTGGGGGGCGGGCGCGGCGGTGGACTGGGTTGTCGACGAACCGGCGCCGCGGGGGCGGGCTGGGGGGAGCGATCTGGCGCGACAGGTGCGCAAGGAGACCCTGGAACACCCCTTGGTACGGGGCGCCATGGAGATCTTCGATGCCACCGTGGAAGAGGTAAAGGTGCTAAAACGATAGGGAGACTGGGCGGGAAACGAAACATCCTTCGTACGGAGAGGAGCCGGGTATGGCGAAAGGGTTGGGAAATCTGATGCGCCAAGCGCAGGAAATGCAACGGCGCATGGCGAAGATCCAGGAAGAGTTGGCGGAGAAAACGGTCGAGGCCGCGGCCGGGGGCGGCATGGTTCGGTGCGTGGTGAACGGAAAGCAGGAGATCCTTTCCCTCACCATCGACCCCGAGGTGGTCAATCCCGACGACGTGGAGATGCTCCAGGACCTCGTGGTCGCGGCCGTGAGCGAGGCAATCAAGAAGTCCCAGGAGATGGTGGCCGAGGAGATGGGAAAGGTGGCCGGCGGCCTGGGGCTCAATCTGCCCGGACTCTTTTAGGGGACTCCCATGGCGAGGCGCGGGTTGGTCATCGTGCACACGGGGCCCGGCAAGGGGAAAACCACTGCGGCCCTGGGCCTGGCGCTCCGGGCCGTGGGGCAGGGGCTTCGGGTGGCCATGGTCCAGTTCATCAAGGGCAGCTGGAAGTACGGGGAACTCAAGGCCCCCGAGTTTCTTCCGGGGTTCGAGATCACGCCGATGGGCCGGGGGTTCGTGAACCTCGGGGCCAAGGAGCCCGACCCCCAGGATGTGGCCCTGGCCCGGGAGACCCTGGCGGCCGCCCGGGAAAAGCTCCTTTCCGGCCGGTACGACATGGTGATCCTTGACGAGATCAACTACGCCGTGGACTATGGTCTCGTGCCCGTGGAGGAGGTGCTCCAGTTGATCCGGGAAAAACCGCCGACCGTGCACCTCGTTCTCACGGGACGAAATGCAAGACCGGAGGTGGTCGAGGCCGCGGACCTCGTCACCGAGATGCGGGAGATCAAGCACCCCTTCCGCGAGGGGGTGAAGGCCCAGAAGGGGATCGAGTTCTAACCGTGGCACACGAAGAAAGGAGTGGGATGCGATGCCGATCAGCGAACGCAGGCGCGAGATCAAACGACGCCGGCACCGCCGGATGAAGCGGCTCAAGGCCCGGATCAAGGAACTCAAGGCCCAGGCGGCGAAGACCAAAAAGAAGAAATAGGTGCGAGACCGCGGGCGTTCCCCTCACGGGGGCGCCCGCGTCCGGTTCGTGGCCTTCCCCGTTGGTGCCGGGCCGGGCACACGGGCAGGTCGTCGCCTCGGGCGACGGGTTGGGGCTCCGGAGGCCGGACGGGACCCGGGGCAGGCGCGACCGAAGACCGGTGACCGAAGACCGGAGACCGAGTGGGACCCATGGCGTATCCCGCGCTGACACCCCAGGCGGTGGAACTTCTGGAGCTCCGGTACCTGCGCCGGGCACCCGACGGGCGCTTGGCCGAGGACCCTGAGCGGTTCTTTTGGCGAGTCGCCCGGGCCATCGCCCGTGCCGAGCGGCGCTGGGGGGGGGACCCGGCGCCCTGGGCCGAACGGTTCCACGACCTTCTGCGCTCGCTCCGGTTCCTGCCCAACTCCCCAACCCTCATGAACGCCGGCACCCGGCTGGGGCAGTTGGCGGCCTGTTTCGTGCTGCCCCTCGAAGACTCCATCGCTTCGATCTACGCCTCTCTCGGGTACATGGCCCGGATTCACAAGAGCGGGGGTGGTACGGGGTTTTCGTTCTCCCGGATCCGGCCGGCGGGCGACCGGGTGGGCTCCACCGGTGGGGTGGCGTCGGGCCCACTCTCGTTTCTGGAGTTGTTCGACACCTCGACCCGGGTGATCCGGCAGGGGGGGCGCCGGCGGGGCGCCAACATGGCGGTGCTCCACGCGAGCCACCCCGATATCCTCGCGTTTTGCCGGGCCAAAGTAGACGGCGGGTTCGAGAACTTCAACCTGAGCGTGGGGGCGACCGACGCCTTCCTGGCCGCGGTGGATGCCGGGGGCGACTGGCCGTTGGTGAACCCGCGCGACGGGGCCGTGTGGCGCAAGGTATCCGCACGGGAGGTGTTCGAGGCCATGGTCGAAGGGGCCTGGAAGGTGGGGGACCCCGGCGCCGTGTTCCTCGACGCCGTGAACCGCGCGAACCCCGTGCCCGCCCTTGGGCCGATGGAGGCCACGAACCCCTGCGGGGAGCAACCGCTCCTGCCCTACGAGTCGTGCACGTTGGGGTCGTTGAACCTCATGGCCTTTGTGAGGGGGAACGGTTTTGACTGGGAGGCCCTAGCCGGGGCCGCCCGGTTGGCCGTGCGGTTCCTGGACAACTGTGTGGAGCTCTCCCGGCCGCCCGTGGCCGCGATCCGCCGGGCCCAACTACGAACCCGGAAGATCGGGCTAGGCGTCATGGGATTCGCGGACCTTCTGGTCCGGCTGGGAATCCCGTACGCCTCGGAGGCGGCCCGGAACCTCGGCCGGGAGATCATGGCCGCGGTGGAACGGGCCGGGGTCGAGGCTTCGGCCCAGCTCGGCCGGGAGCGGGGGAGTTTCGAGGCGTTCCCGGGAAGCCGGTGGGAGCGAGGCGGTTTCGCGGCCCTGCGAAACGCCACGGTGACCACCGTGGCGCCCACGGGCTCGATCTCGATCCTGGCCGGGGTGTCGGGCTCCATCGAGCCCCTGTTCAGCCTGGCCTACGCCCGGCGGATCGAGGGCCGGGCCGTGGACTTCGGGGTCCATCCGGCCCTGGAGCCGGCCCTGCGGTCCCGGGGGATCGAGCCGAGGCCGGTGCTCGACCGGGTGCGGGAGGAGGGGTCGCTGGCAAAGGTGGAGGGGATCCCCCGGGACCTCAAGGCCCTATTCGCCACCGCGCTCGACATCCCACCGGAGGACCACCTGCGCATCCAGGCCGCCTTCCAGGTCCACACCCACAACGCGGTCTCGAAGACGATCAACCTGCCCCCCGAGGCGGGCCCCGAGGTGGTGGCCCGGGTGTTCCGGGAGGCCCACGGCCTGGGGCTCAAGGGGGTGACCCTGTACCGCCACGGGTCGAAGCCCGAGCAACCGCTCCTTCTGGGAGATCGGTGTAACCGCTGCGAGGGGGGCGGCTTGACGGCTTGACGACTAGGCGGCTTGGCGGCGTGAAGGCCGGAAAGCCAAGAACCCCCGGGACGGTCGCGCCGGGCGGTCGGGAGTGTTATGGCGCCTTGCCCCGCAGGTCCGGTTGCCCGCCATCCGCTTCGCCGGGGGGAAACCGGACGCCAGAGCCCCAAGGCGCGTGTCCTGGCGGCACGGGTATCCCAACGGGACGTCCCCTCCGCAAATCGAAGCCTCCCGCGTCAGGCGGCCGCCTCCTTCTTCCGGGCCCGGGCCTTCGCGTTTTCGACCCACTCGGCGAAAAACGCCAGGAATACCCCGAAGAAGAGCGACGCCGTGAGCCCCAGGGCGCCGATCAGGGCCCGCTTGGGCTTGACCTTCTCATCCGACACGGCCGGGGGATCGATCGCCTCGTAGGCGAAGTGTTCCACGTTCTGGGCCATCATGGCCTTCTCCACCTGCTCGGACAAAAGGGCTTGGAGTTTCGCCACGATGACCGGGTCGGTGGCCTTCTGGAGTTGCTGCTCGGCGAACCGGCGGTTCGCCTCGATCTTTTTGAGTTCGTCCTCCTGGACCACGAGGGCGAGTTCCTCGAGGAAGTACGTGAGCAGAGTTTTGGCCAGCTCGGGGTCCTTCCACTCGAAGCTCACCCGGAGCACCCCCGCCTTGGTGTCGTTCTTGACTCGATATACGCTCTCCAGGAGCTTTTCGGCGTCCCAGACGTTGGGCACGTCCTTGGGGTCGTCCACGAGCCATCTCTTGGTCTTGGGGTCCCAGATGTCGTCGAACAGCACGGGCAGGAGGTCGTGTTTCTTCACGACCCGCTCGATCAGGCGGTGGCTCTTGAGGAGCGCCTCCAACCGGTTCGCGTCGGCCCCGCCGAGGGAGATGCCGAGGCTCCCGGCGATCTCGGCCCCGAACCCCCCGAACGCCGCCAGGGCCGAGGACACCCCGCTCTGGGCCTTCTCCTGGGGCGGCGCGATCACGGCCTGGGCCCGGTACATGGGGGTGGCCAGGAGGGCATAGGCCACGGCCAGCCCCGTGCCGAGCACGGTGACGAGCGCGATCCGTCGCCACCGTCGCCGCAGCACGGCCAGGAGGTCCAGGAGATCGATCTCGTCCTCCTCGGGGGGCATCCAGTAGGGGAGATACCCCGGGGGCACGGGAACGCCGCCGGCCGGCGGCTCGGGTCGGGTCGGCTCGGTCATGCTCGCCATCCTAGAACAGGGCCACGGCCACCCCGGCCGTCACCGCGATCTGGTAGAGAATCTGGGTCATGTCCTTGAGCTCCTTCATGAAACTCACCCGTACGACCTTCTCCGGCACGAGCACGGTGTCGCCGGGATAGAGCTCGAGCGCCTCGATGTCGCGGCTCCACCAACTGCCGCCGGCGAGGCTGCGGGAGCTCACAACCGTGCCGTCGGCCCGCACCACGTAGATCTCCTTCTCCTCGGCGTCCGGGGTGGGCCCCCCGGTTTTCTCCAGGTAGTGCTCCACCGTGCGGTTGGCCGGCTCCCACAGGAGGCTCGTGGGGTTGTAGACCGCGCCCACCACATTCACGGTCTGGGGCCGTTTGGGGATCGTGAGCGTGTCGCCGTCCTCCAGGGCGATGTCCCATTCGGACCCCTCCAGTTCCTCCAGGGGCAGAAACCGCACCACCACCCGGCCCGTGGCCCGGGCCGCCTCGAGTTTCCGGAGAAGCTGCTCCTGGGCCGCCAGGTACTGTTTTTGGGCGGCCACGTCCTCGGGGGTGAGCGCGGCCTGCACCTCGGCCGACGAGGCCCGGAGGATCGCCTGCTGGAGCCGGTCCCGGAGTTCGTCGAGCCGGCGCTGCTGCTGCTCTCTGGCGCTTTCCCGGGTGAACACGGCGCCACGCAGGTAGGCCTCGGGGGTGTAGCCCCCGGCCCGGCGCAGGACGCTCGAGAGGTGCTCGCCCTTCGAGACGTAGTAGGTGCCCGGGAACCGGACCTCGCCCGCGACCTCGACCTTCCAGGTTTCGCGCCACTCCGGGATGCGCTTCACGAACACCTTGTCGTAGGGCCGAAGCGGCAGGTTGTGCTCGGGGTCGCCGGCCATGGCCTGCTCCAGGGAGAACCGGATCGTGCGGGTGACGGCCTCGTCGGAGCCCTCGGGTACCTCGGTGCGCACGATCTCGGCCTCGTCCGGATAGGCCTCGTCCTTTAGCCCCCCCGCCGCGAGGATCAGATCCCTCACCCGGAGGTTCTCGGCGTAGGGATACTCCCCGGGGCGGGTGACCATGCCCCCCACCACCACCGGCCGAAGCGGTTGGAAGTCGTAGGCGGAATGGATCACCACGTGGTCCAGATCCTGAAGTTCCAGGTTGTGGGCCGGGTCCCCCTGGAGCGCCCGGCCCAGGTCGAAGGTGCGGGCCGTGATCTCCTTGGTGGCGGGGTCGGTGCGGTACAGGTGGGCGACGGGTAGGTACGCGCTTTTGGTGAGCCCGCCGGCCTTGAACACGAGATCCCGGACGGTCATCCCCCGGGTGAGGCGCACCGGGACCGAACCGAGTTCTCCCTCTTCCGTCTTTCGGGCAATCGCCTCTGGTGGCTTTCTCCCCCGGTTCCTAGGGGTCGGCAGTCCTCCAAATCCTGTCTGGCTGGGGTTGCCATCACGATCTTGTTCGCTCTCAACCCACTCACGGAAGCGATCCCACGCGGTCTTCCCCGTCAGATTTTCCGGATTTTTTGCCTTTTGAATCTCGCCCTCTACGAACACCACGGGTTCCGGACCCAGGTCCCACACCGCATGGACCACGAGCTCGTCCTCGTCCTGGAGTTCCAGGTTGTGGTCCGGGTTGCCGGCGAGGGCGGCTCCCAGGTCCACGTAGAGGGTCTGGCGCTCCCGCCCCGGGAGGTACCGGAGGAGTTCGGCCCGAGAGAGCAGCGCGTCGGGGGCGAGCCCGCCGGCCAGCCGGACCAGATCGGCAACCCGGGCCCCCGGCTCGATCCGGTACAGGCCGGGCTTTCGAACCTGCCCCGAAGCCGTGGCCCGGTGGGGGGGCCGGAACGCGTCCTGGCTGAACAGAAACACCTCATCGCCGGGCCGGAGCAGGGGGTCCTCCTCGGTCCCGGCGGCCTCCAGGGCCCGGCCCGGCCGGAAGGTGACCACCTCCTTCACGCGGTCTGGTCCGGTGTCCCGGAGGATCACCCCGTACTCCAGGTCCACCCGGGGTTTAAGCCGATCGGCGGAACCGAGGAGTCCGGAGATCCGAAGACCCTCTTTCCAGGCATAGGTGCCCGGCCGATACACGTGGCCGTAAAGGGCGACCTTGTTCTCGGGCTCGGGGGGCACCGGAAACGCCCTGACGCGGTCGCCGTCCTTGAGCGGAAAATCCGGGGCCCCGGGGCCCCAGGTAACGTCCCGGACCACCCGGCGTTCATGGCCTTCGGTCCGCTCCACCTGGATCCGGCCGCCAAAGGCATCGGCACGCAGTCCCCCCGCGAAGTCCAGGGCGGCTCGGAGGCCCTCACCGGGGAGGAGTTCGTAGATGGCCGGCCGCTTCACGACGCCGGTGACCTCCACCAGAACGGTGGCCCGCGGCACCACCACCACGTCGCCGGTTTCCAGGGGGCGGTCGCCCGGGGCGTATCCGTCCCGGAGGAAGGCGTACAGGTCCAGGGTGGCGATCACCTTGCCCCCACGCCGCAGCCGCACCGACCGCAACGACCCCAGGTCCGTGGGGCCTCCCGCGGCCATGACCGCGTGCACCGTTTGGGACAGGGGCGAGAGGGTGACCGCGCCGGGAGCCTCCACCTCCCCCACCACGAACACCTGAATGGACCGGGTCGCCGCCAAGGTCACGGCGGCGTTCACCCCGGTGATGGATTCGGCCCGGGTGCGCAGCGCATCGCGCGCTTCCCGGTAGGTGAGGCCGGCCACGGATACGGGGCCCACCTTAGGGAACTGGACCCGCCCCTCGGGGTCCACCACGAGATCGTACTCGGCCTCGAGTCGGCCCCAGAGGGTGACGTGGAACCGGTCCCCCGGCCCGACCCGGTAGTCGTCGGGGGGCGGCAGGAGGGCCGGGGGGGCAAAGGCGTCGGGCCCGGCGGCGAAGAGCTGTTTCCCGTAAAGCTCGAGCTTGGCCTGCGCCGGTTGGAGGGATTCGGCCTCCTTGCGGAGCCGTTCGTACACGTCCAGCACGGGGGCGGGGCCCTCCTCCTCGAGTTCCGCCTCCACCGTCGCGTGGTCTTCGTCGGTCAGGGCCAGTTGGGTCCGCCGTTGCTCCAGGATTGTCCGCTCGGTGGCGGTAATGACCCCGTCGGACCTGAACGTCTCCAGCACCGAGCGGTACACGTCGAGCCGGTGGAGCCGTTCCATGGCGTACTCCAGGAGCTTCTCCGCCTCCTCCTGGGAGTCCCCGAGGTCCATCCATTTTCGCAGAAGCCAAGCACGGGCCTCTTCGTCGAGGTCGCCTGCTTCGCGAAGCGCTCTGACGTCGGCCAGGGCGGCGCGGATTCGCTCGGCTCTCTCCTCTGCCACCTCCTCCAGGATTTTCTCGGCTTCTGCTCGGGTCAGACCGAGCGCCAGTGCCTGGGTCAGCAGTTCTTTGCGCTTTTCGGCGTCCGGCATCTCCGTCAGGAGGACTTCCTTCACGATGGCTCGGAACTCCTCTTCCGGACTCTCCTTCTGGACCGCTGCCTTTCGCTTCGGCTCCTCCCTGGGGGCGGGCGCGGAAACTGCGCCCGATCCCCCCTGCATCTGCTGGAGCAGGCGGTTCACATCGACCCCTGGGGGAAGTCCCGGAATCTTCGGGGCCCCGGACGTGGGTGCCGGCAGCGACGGGCCCGCCGCTCGGGCCAGGCCCAGCGGAGCGGCGGCGAGTGCCAGGGCGAAGAGGACGCGGACGAATCGGTTCATGGAGAAAACCCTCTTTCGTGATTTCAGGCTACAGGGCCAGCGGGGTGGGGTACCCCCTGCGACAGATGCTCGGCTCGGTGGAGGCGGTCACCGGGCCAGCATCCGCTCCCCCGGATCCCCCGAAGGAGAGGAAAAGCCCTTCAAAACCACCGGGCCGTCGCGGAGAGCCCCAGGTAGAGTTCGGTGCGGTCGCTTCGATCCGGGGTGTCGAGGGCGTTCGCAACCCGGGCCCACATTGCTTCGGCCCGGACCTCCAGGGGAGCATCCCACAGGCGGACCCTCCGGGCCTCAAGTCCGAAGCCCCACTCGGCCCGGCGCTCCTCCGTTCCGGTGCTCCGGGCCCGTTCCTCGAGATCGAGGCTCACCCGGGCCCGCCAAGCGGGTCCGAAGTGGCGCGAGAGTTCGAAGAACCAATTTTGGGCGTCGCCCCCCATGTGATGACCCAGGGGGTGTCCCCGATAGGTATACCCTTGGGGGTACATGCGGTTCCGGTACCACGGGACGTCGGTTTCGGCCCACTCGAACCGAAACTCCGTGACCGCGGTGGTGAGGTAGAGACCGCCCAGTTTGGCGACCCGGTTCAGCTTGAACGGCTCCCAACTCCCGGTATTTTCCCCTTGCCATTTGGAGATGATGTCGGTGGAGCCGTACTCGAAATAGGCTTTCCCACCCTTCAGCGGCCCCCAACCGTTTAGGAACGGCAGCCGCACCGTGAGGTCGAACGACACGTACTGGTCGTTGTCGTAGCGGTGGCTCTCCCCGGGGTCGACGTTTTCGTTGGTCGCGGTGAAGAGTTCCCACCAGTCCTTCGGGGTGTCGTAGACCTCTCGACCCTTGCCCCCGTACAGGATGGCCCGGTTCGCTCCCAGGTCGAGCCAGGACGTGGGGTGGTACGAGGCCCGCATCCCGAGGAGGCGGGGATCGTGGACGGGGTTTATCCCGCTCCCGTAGCGCGAATCGGCCGGATCGGGATCGCCGTCCGAGAGGTAGGCGTTGAACACCAGAAACCGAAAGCCCCCGAGCCACGCGAGGCTACCGGGCAGGAACAGGGGTGCCTCGGTGCGGACCCGCCAGTAGTCGTAGGTGGGGGCGTTGGCGTCGAGCAGGAGGCTCCCGTGGTAGCCCGGGCCCAGGCGTTCGGCGTCCCGGCCCACCTTGAGCGACCACTTGCCCCACACACCCTTGACGTAGAGCCGCTTCACCCGAAACGAGAAATCCCCGGGTTCCCGGGCGAACTGGAGTTCGTAGGCGCCGGCCACCCGGTCGCCCCAGAACGCCGCCCCCGAGGCGTTCAGGAAGGTGGTCCAGCCGTCTTCGAGGGTGTCCCCGGCCGTTCCGTAGAGGGGTCGGTCGCGGGTGTCCTCATTGGCCCAGTACGAGCGCAGCGTGAGGTCGGGGGCCAAGGTCTCCCAGTGGAGTCCGCCGTCGGCTCTCGCTTGGGCCCAGCGCTCCAGGCGCTCCCCCAGGGGATCGACGAGGCCCCGGGGCTTGAGGGCCCGATAGGCCTCCAGATACAGGGCGTCGTCCAAGGGGCCCGCGGCCGGGTCGGCCGGCCGGGCCACCCCGGACGAGGCGGCGAGGTCGGAGACGGCCCGGGCGTTCGGCTCCCAAAGGGGGATGTCCACGAGCGCCAGGGCCGGGCCGGCGAGCGACGTCGCGATGGCGCAGGCCGCGAACGACCGGACGAGCGGGCGGTGGGCGAGGTCCATCTCCTCTCCTCCTCAACGGGACGGAATCCGGCCTTATAGCACAAGGCTCCCCCGGAGCGGAACCCGGTTGGAGCCCTCGGGAGCCCCGTGGTATACACGGACGCCGGGCGGCGCGTCGTCGTCCCCAGCGCCGAGATTCGGGAAGGGCCGCCCCGCTGCGAAACCGCGACGTTGGACGGAGGGTGAACCCAGGGTGAGCGCGAAAAGGACGTCGGAATCAAACGACACCCTCGAGGGGCTGCGGGCCGAGATCGACCGGATCGACCGGGACCTCGTGTCGCTCCTGGCCGAGCGGCGCCGGGTGGTGGCCCGGGTGGCCGAGCACAAGCGCCGCATGGGACTTCCTGTGTACCACCCGGCCCGGGAGGAGGATCTGATCTCCCGGAGGCGGGAGCAGGCCGCCGAGGCGGGTCTGGATCCGGATCTCGTCGAAGACGTGTTCCGGGCGATCGTGCGGGCCTCGCGGGAGGCGCAAGCCCGGGGGCTTCGGGCGCCCGGGGTGCGGCCCGGGGCCAAGGTGCTCGTGGTGGGCGGCCGGGGCGCGATGGGGGCGCGCCTGGTCGAGTGGTTCTCTGCCGCGGGGTACCGCACCGAGGTGTTGGAGCGGGAGGACTGGGGGCGAGCGAAGGAGTTGGCCGCAGGGGCCGACCTCGCCCTTCTGGCCGTCCCGATCCGGGCCACGGCCGAGGCGGCCCGGCGGTTGGCGCCCCACCTCCCGGGAGAATGCGTGCTCGCGGATCTTGCGAGCCTCAAGCGCGAACCCGTGCAGGCCATGCTCGAAGCCCATGCCGGTCCGGTGTTGGGGCTCCACCCGATGTTCGGGCCCACGACCCGGAGCCTCGACAAGCAGGTGGTCGTGGCCACGCCGGCCCGGGAGCCGGAGCGTTCCTCCTGGGTGCTGGAGCAACTGGCCGCGTGGGGGGCCGTGGTCGTGCGCTCCACCCCGGAGGAGCACGACGAGATCATGGGGGTGGTGCAGGCGCTACGCCATTTCGCCACGTTCGTGTTCGGGCAGTTCCTGTGCCGCACGGGGGTGGACCTGGCGCGGACGCTGGAGGTTTCGAGCCCCATCTACCGGCTGGAACTCGGCATGGTGGGGCGGCTGTTCGCCCAGGATCCGGAACTCTACGCCGACATCATGCTCTCCACCCCGGAACGCAGGGCCCTTTTGCGTCGGTTCCTCGAGGCGGCGGCCGAAAACGCCGCGTTCCTGGAGGAGGGCGGTCGGGAAGGCCTGATCGGGGAGTTCCGGCGGGTGGCCGAGTGGTTCGGGCCGTTCGCCGGGCAGGCGATCCGGGAGAGTTCGTACCTGATCGAGAAGCTTGTGGAGCGTTTTTGATCGACGCGGTTGTCGGTCTCCGGTCATCGGTCGGGCCGCGTCCCGACCCGTCGGGCGGCCGCGAACCGTAGGGCGAAGTCCGAGGAGGTCGAGATGAACGAATACGCGCGGTGGCAGGCCGAGCGGAGGGTGGAACTCGCCGCAAAGGCCCTCGAGGAGAACGGGTTTTCCGTGTGGGTGTGCCGGAGCCGGGAGGAGGCGGTGGAACGCCTCGTGGCGGAAGCCCGGGAGGCCCGGACCGTGGGGTTCGGCGGCTCCGTCACCCTGGTGGAACTCGGGCTTCCGGAACGAATGGCGGCCCTGGGGAAGGAGTGCCTGGTCCACGGGGCGCCGGGTCTCACCCCGGAGGAACGGGTCGAGATCATGCGCCGCCAGTTGACCTGCGACCTGTTCCTGAGCGGGGCGAACGCGATCACCCTCGACGGGTGCATCGTGAACGTGGACGCCACGGGGAACCGGGTGGGGGCGGTGGCGTTTGGGCCGAAGAAGGTTCGCGTCATGGCGGGGGCGAACAAGATCGTGGACTCGGTGGAAGCGGCGAGGGCCCGGATCCGGGAGTGGGCGGCCCCACCCAACGCCCATCGGCTGTCGTTCAAGACTCCGTGCGCCACCACCGGCCGTTGCGTCGACTGCCGGAGCCCCGACCGGATCTGCCGGATCGTCCAGATCCTGGAGCGCCGGCCCAGGCTCACGGATCTGGGGGTGCTCCTGGTGCCCGAACCGTTGGGGCTCTGACCCCTCCTGGAAACATGGAAACCCCGTAGGCCACGAGGCGGCCTGTTCGCCGAGTACCGCCCCGGGCAGGCGCCGGGCGCCCCTTCGATCGCCCACCTGCCGAGGCGAGGCAGGTTCGGGCAAGCGGTGACGCAGAAATCCCGAAGGGGTTCCGCTGCCGAGCCGCCGAGCAGCCCCGCCGCCCAGCCGAAGTTCCACGGAAGCTCCCCGGGGCCCCTTTAGGGCCCCGCTACGCAGGACAGTAACGCGCGAGGCGGGGCCCCGGTGTGGGAGCGGCGCCGGTGCCAGGAGTCAGTGGACACACGACGGAGGACAGGGGGTTCTCTGACCTCTGATTCCTGAATTCCGGCCCCTGATACGGCAGCCGCTCCCACAGGTTGGGACAGCCGCTGACGCCGGAATCCCAAAGGATTTAGGCGTCCTAGCATCCCAGCCTCCCAACGTCCTAGCAGGAAGCTACTTGGAAGCTCCGTAGGCCGCGGAGCGCGGCCTGCTTGCGACCGATTGACGCGCGCAAGCGCCGGGGCGCGCGCTGGCGGGCGGGGCAAGGGGCCCCCCTCCGGCCGGGCGCGAGTGCCGGCACCCGAACCGCCGCGCAGCCCGGACCCCGGGCGGTGGCTCCATGGCCCACTCGCCTAGACGCGGCGGGTTCGTGGTGCGAGCGACGGAGGCACTGCGCGGCTTTTTGCGGGGGCCGCACCCGGCTCTCCGGGAGGCCCCTTGCCCCCCCAACGCGGGCGACGGGTCCGTGTCAGTTGGAAGGGGGGCCGCTGCGGCCCCCCGACGTTCAGTACCGCGGCAGGGCGCCCGCGCCGCCTAGGGATGCGAGGCGGCCCTTTGCCGGTTCGCTTTGCACGATCTCGATCGAGGCCGCCTGAACCAAGGCCTCTTCCATCGCGAGATCCCAAACGTCCTCCACCCGTTCCACGGCCGCGCCGCAGGTCGGGCAGGGGCCTTCCCCGGCGCGCAGGCGGCCGCAGGCGGCGCACCGACCGCCGGGTTCGGTAAACCCGCAGGCCACGGCCAGGGTGCGCACATTGCGGTTGTGGAGCGCCTGGAGCACCGGATCGGCGCCGAGCACGCCTTCCTCCTCGATCCGGGAAAGGGTCCTCGCCTCTTCCCGTGCCTCGATCGCTCGGGAGGCCTCCAGGGCCCGTTTGGCGAGTTCCTCCGGTGAGGCTTCCAGAAGCAGCGGGAACGGTTCGGGCTCGACGCGGCCGCGAACCTGGGGATCGAGGTGCTCCAAGAGGGCGCCCCGGAAGGCCGGGGATGCCCCCAGGAGAATGTGTTCCACCCCCAGCTGCCGTGCAAGGGCCTCCACCACGTGGGCGAGCGCCTTCGCCTCGGAATGGCGCAACTCGGTTTTCAACCGGTCCCGCTCGTCCCGCGTGAGGTATCGGCGCGGATCCCACCGGTCGGAGCACACCTCCCGGATCTTGAGGCCCTCGATCGTGAGGAGTTCTTGGCAGAGTCCGGCTTGGGTGAGGGCGACCCGGCTCCGGGCTTCAGAGGCGAGTACCACGAGGGCCTGCTCGTGTTCATCGATCGCCCGTACGAGGGGTCGCACATAGGGCCGCGGGCCCACGTGGACCCGGTCGTCCACCTGGATCGGCAGGGTGAACATGCGCCAGAGTCCCTCCGCGCCGCACGTGAACAGGGCCAGGCCGCGGGCCTGGGTGGGCGGCGGGTCTGCGAGCAGCACCGTCTCCAAACGGGACACCTCGTTTTCCACCGCGGGACCTCCCGCTTCCCGTGTTTTCCGCAAAAGGTCCTTTACGGCGGCCTCCCACCCCCCCCGTGCCCGGCGTTCCGGCCCGAGGTCCAGGTAAAGGCTTACGACCGGCGCTTTGCCCTCTTTCCATGCGGCCAGTTCCCGCGCCTGGCCGGGTGTGGGGAGCACGTGTACGGGAGAGTTCACCGCGGTCTCGAACAGTTCCTTCACCTCCTCGGTGTCTTGCGGCGACAGGATCTGTTCCATGGAAACGTTAACCGGCGTGGTCATCGTGCGTTCCTCCTTTCGTCGGTTCGCCCGCCCTACCGGGAGGCGGCCGGGCGGGCCTCGAAACCATCCCAGCCGACAAGGGGGGCTCATCCGGCGGCGTTCACGGACCCCCGTGGATTCCCGAGGGGGCAGTGAAGGCGAGGAAGGCGGCCGGAACCAGGCCCCTTGCCGGGCTTCGGGCTGGGTGTCTGTTCGAAGGCAACGTGGTATTACCCCGTGGCATCGGCGGCCGGCGAGGGGGCTTGGGCGAGCAGCCGGTGGGCCTCCTCCGTGCCCACCCCGAGCACCTGCCCGACCTCCCGCGGGGACAGGCCGTGTTCGTCTCGCAGTACCGCCGCCTGACGGACATCGGCCCTCCCGCCGGCAAACACCTCCTTCTCTTCGGCGAGAAGTTCCGGGGTGGGCTCGTCCGAAGGCAGAGCGTCCTCCCACCGGGGCAGGTCGTCGGGCTGATACCAGTCGTAGAATTCGTCGTCCACGAGGGTCGGGTTTTCCACCGGAACCGGGTTTTCGAGGGTCACGCTCCAGAGCCGCTGGAGCCGCCGCTCCCGGAGGACGGTGTCGCGGACCACCCGGTACAGCCGCCCCAGAAGCCAGACCCGCAGCGACTGATCCGAGGGCTTCCGCCGCCGGAGCCGCCATGCCCTCGCCAGCGCGTCGGCCACCACCTCGGGCGCCGTGGGTTCCCCGGGAAGCAGGTCCCCCATGGACCGGTGATACGCGAGATCCCGCCTGGCGCGGTAGAGAAGTTCGGGCAGATGGGGCTCGACGGCCTGCCAAAATGCCTCTCGGTCACCGGCCAGGGCCCGGTCCCAGAGCTCGGTTTCGGAAGCGTGGGATCGGATCGTGCCACCCATGGCGTCACCTCCTTTGGCCGGTCTTGGGCCCCAATGGCCGCTCCAAACCTAATCATCGGCCGGCGGGAGGCAACGAGGGGGTAAGGACAAAAGCGGGCCCCGGGGAGGCAGAGGACTCCACCGGGGCCCGCTCTTCGGGGGGAAGGGCTGAGAAGTGAAGAGGTGGCGGTCGACTCGTTCTCAGACCGCCGCCTTCAGGAGAAACGTACGGGGATCGAGCACCAGGGAGCGAGCGTCGGCCTGGGTTCCCGCGGCCCGGGCCACGCGAAGCTCCACCCCCTCGGAACCGGGTTCCAGGGTCAACCCGAGGTGGGCGTGGGACAGGGCCTTTTCCAACCCCTCACCCGGGTCGTCCTGGTCCCGATGGGTGCGGACCGCCACCCATACCTTGAGGCCCCGGCTGCGCGCGAACTCGCCGAGGTCCTGGAGGATCCCCTCCAGGTCTTCGCCGGCGTCGAATCCGTCCACCACCACGGCCCGGGGCGAGAAAATCGACTGCTCCACGAGGTCGACGAGCCGCTCCTCCAGTTTCTGGACCGAGAAGCTCTGCACCCGGAAGGTCATGATAAAGCGGTTGCGCTCGACCTCGGCCCAGACCTCGCGGCTGCGCTCGAGTTCGTAGCCCTCCGCAAGGTCCCGGAACAGCTCCTCGTACCAGGCCTTCACGTGGTTCACGGTGTCCCCGATGCTCACGTGGAGCACCGGGTTCCCCCGCAGCAGGTTGTCGAGCGCCACCTGGATCAGGAAGGCCGTCTTTCCGGTGCCCGCCCGTGCGGCCACGAGGCCGACCTGACCCGGGGCGAGGCCCCCCTCGCGGGTTTGGTCGAGGATTCGGAGGGGATTGCGGGCCACCAGTTCGTTCTTCAGCATCTGCGCGCTCCTGTCGCTCAGGCGGATCAGCACGGCCACGGGACCACCCCCTACGCCGCGGACTCCTTTTTGAGCTCCTCCTGGTACTTCTTCTTGAGTTCCTCGGCCACGCTCTGGGGCACGGGCCGGTACTTGGCGAACTCCATCGTGAACTCGGCCTTGCCCTGGGTGGCTGAACGCAACACCGTGGAGTACCCGAACATCTCGGCCAGCGGTACCTCGGCCTCCACCACGGTGTACAGCCCGTCCTCCGAGGTGCCGACGATCATGCCGCGCCGCTGGTTCAAGGTAGCCAGCACCTGGCCCTGGAACTCGGAGGGGGTCTCCACCACCACCTTCATCACGGGTTCCAGGATGATGGGCTTTGCCTTGGGGTAGGCCTGCCGGAAGGCGCCGATGGCCGCCTGCTGGAAGGCCATGTCCGAGGAGTCCACCGAGTGGGCCGCTCCGTCGTTGATCACGACCCGCACCCCGGTGATCGGGGCCCCGATCAGACTGCCCTTCTTGAGGCAGGCCTGGAAGCCCTTGTCACACGACGGGATGTACTCCCGGGGGATCACGCCGCCCACGATCTGGTCCACGAACTCGTACTCGCCCTCCTCCAGGGGTTCGATGTACCCGGCCACGCGGCCGTACTGGCCCGAACCGCCGGTCTGCTTCTTGTGGAGGTAGTCGAACTCGGCCCGCTGGGAGATGGCCTCCCGGTACGCCACCTGGGGCTGCCCGGTTTCCACCTCGGCCTTGTACTCCCGGCGCATCCGCTCGATGTACACGTCGAGGTGGAGCTCCCCCATGCCCTGGATGATCGTCTCCCCGCTCTCCGGGTCCACGAAGGTCCGGAAGGTGGGGTCCTCCTTGGAGAACCGGTTCAGGGCCTTCGACATGTTGACCTGGCTCTTGGAGTCCTTGGGGTACACGGCCAGGCTGATCACCGGTTCGGGCACGTACATGGAGGTCATCGTAAGCCGCATGCCCTCGGCGCAGAAGGTGTCGCCCGAGGCGCAGTCGATCCCGAACATGGCCACGATGTCCCCGGAGTTCGAGGCCTCGATCTCCTCCATCTGGTTCGCGTGCATCCGGCACAGCCGGCCCACCTTGAACTTCTTGCCGGTCCGGGCGTTGACCAGGGTGTCGCCCTTGCGGATCACGCCCTGGTATACCCGCACGTAGGTGAGCTGGCCGTACCTTCCGTCCTCGAGCTTGAATGCGAGTCCCACCGTCGGCTTTTCGGGGTCGGACTCCAGGGGCATCTCGGCCTCGTCGCGTTCCATGTCGAGCGCCACGTTCTGGATGTCGTAGGGGCTCGGGAGATAGCGCACCACGGCGTCCAGAAGGGGCTGGACCCCCTTGTTCTTATAGGCCGACCCCATGAACACCGGGGTGAGTTCCCGGGCCAGAACGCCCTTGCGGATGGCGGCGTGGATCTGTTCCTCCGTGGCCCGGTCCTCGAGCACGGCCTCCATGAGTTCGTCGTCGAACATGCTGGCGGCGTCGAGGAGCTCCTCGCGCCGCGCCAGGGCTTCCTCCATGAGGCTTTCGGGGACGTCCTCGTAGCGGACGTGCTCGCCGTTGTCCCCGTCGAAGTACACGGCCTTCATCTTCACCAGGTCCACCACCCCCTGGTGGTCGGCCTCGAGCCCGATCGGGATCTGCATGAGCACGGCGTTGTGCTGGAGCTTGTCGCGCAGTTGGTCCAGCACCCGGTACGGGTTCGCGCCGGTGCGGTCGCACTTGTTGACAAAGGCGATCCGGGGCACCTTGTAGCGGTTCATCTGCCGGTCCACGGTGATGGACTGGCTCTGGACCCCGCCCACGGCGCAGAGCACCAGGATCGCGCCGTCCAGCACCCGCAGGGCCCGCTCCACCTCGATGGTGAAGTCCACGTGGCCCGGGGTGTCGATGATGTTGATGAAGTGGTCGGCCCACTCGCAGAAGGTGGCGGCCGACTGGATCGTGATGCCGCGCTCCTTCTCGAGTTCCATGAAGTCCATGGTGGCCCCGGCGCCGTCCTTGCCCTTCACCTCGTGGATCGCGTGGATCCGGTTGGTGTAGTAGAGGATACGCTCGGTCAGTGTGGTCTTGCCCGAGTCGATGTGGGCCGAGATGCCGATGTTGCGGATCTTGGAGATGTCCTTGATCATGTCCTCTGCTCCTATAGGGGTTCTAAAATTCTCCCTTTTCGCGTGCCACGGCGGCGCTTTTCGGTTCCCCCCGAAGAACGCCGCCGGGGCCGGGCCGAAAAGAGTCGGGCTTTATACGGGTCGGGATCTCGGGAGTCAAGAAAAAAATCGGTCGACGGTCGTTGGTCGTCGGTCTACGGGCCGGGGGCCGGTCGCCGGCCCGGGCCTGTTCGCCTGGGGGGCTTGGCACGAAAAAACGGGCTGCCGGGAGCCGGCAGCCCGTTTTTCGCCCTGCCCAGGGCGGATCGGTCAGCCGAGATCCCAGGGGGCCGGCACCCCGTCCTTGAACCGGGCCGGCACCCGGAAGTAGCCCGCCTCGTCCGCCAGGCGTACGAGGCGGGTCGCCTCCTCCATGCCCACCTCGTTCATCAGCGCAAACGGGCCCTTAGGCCAGGCCAGGGCCGTTTTCACCCCGAGTTCCAGATCCTTGAGGCTCACTACCTCCCGGTCCACGAGGTGGGTGGCGATGGAGAAGATCGCTCCGAGCAGGTGGTCGCGCACCTTGGCTCGGGCCGCAGGGTCCGTGTTCACCGGGCCGTCCTCCAGGTTCCAGGGTTGGCCCGACTCGAACTGGCGCTTGAGCGCCTCGGGTACCGGGGGGTACCCGATGTCTGTGTTGCCCAGGTACTCCACCATCGACACGGCAGCGTGGTAGGCGGTGCCGAGCCCCGAGCCGTTCTGGACCCACATGATGCCGTACTTGAGGCCGAGGGCCTCCTTCGAGATGTCCTCCAGGGTGGCCACGTTGTAGGTCTGGCCGTCGTAAAAGGAATCCAGCACGTTGTAGCTCGCGATGAAGATCGGGTTGATCGCAAACCCCGGGAAGTCCTTGACCGTGATCGGGATCTTCCCGTTCTTCCGGGCGAACTCCATCAAGGCCTCGTACGTCTCGTCCGAGGTGTGCTTCGACCGGATCACCTCCACGAGCTTGTTCACGTTGGCCGGGAAAAAGTAATGGAGCCCGGCCGTGCGCTCGGGCCGGTCCACCCGTTCCATGAGCTTCTCGATGAGGAAGGTGGAGGTGTTGCTCACGAGTATCGCGTCGGGCCGGCAGTGATTGGAGAGGTCCTCGAAGATCTGGATCTTGAGGTCCATCTTCTCCACGGCCGCCTCGATCACCAGGTCACAGTCCGCGAGACCCTCGTAGCTCGCGGTACCCCGGATCTTCGAGGTGATCGCGTCCATCTGCTCCTGGGTCATCTTGCCCCGCTCCACCCGCTTTTGGAGGGCGGCCTTGACGAACCGGTCGAACATCTTCTGCACCAGTTCGTCGTTGAGTTCCTTGTAGACCACCTCGTAACCCGACGCCGCCGCGTTGAGCCCGATGGCCGAACCCATCACCCCGAAACCGACCACACCGACCTTCTTGATCTCCGCCATGTCACTCCTCCTCTCGCTGGGACCAACCGCGGTTCTCCCGCTCCATGTGAACCAAGGCGCACAGGATACCAAACGGATGGTCGGGAAGGAAGAAAAACCTCGTCTGCTGCGTATGCGAACGAGGTTTGGTCAGGCCAGGAGCATCCGGTCGGAGAGTTCGTCGTCGTCGGTGCGGACCTCGTGGAACTTGTCGAGGAGGTCCTTCACGGTGAGGCCTTTGCGCTCGTCGCCGGAGACGTCCAGGATGATCCGGCCCCGGTGCATCATGATGGTGCGGTTGCCGTGGCGAAGCGCCTGCTCCATGTTGTGGGTGACCATGAGCGTGGTCAAGCGGTCGCGCTCAACGATCCGGTCGGTGAGGTCCATGACGAGGTGGGCCGTTTTGGGGTCGAGCGCGGCGGTGTGCTCGTCCAGCAGGAGGATCTTGGGCCGGCGCAGGGTGGCCATGAGCAGGGTGATCGACTGGCGCTGGCCCCCCGAGAGAAGCCCCACGGGATCGCGAAGCCGGTTCTCGAGCCCCAGGCCCAGGGTGGCGAGAAGCGCCCGGAACTCGTCACGATCGTCCTTTCGCACCCCGGGCCGAAGTCCCCGGGCGAGCCCCCGGCGGGCCGCGATGGCGAGGTTCTCCTCGATGGTCATGGAGGCGGCCGTGCCCTTGAGCGGATCCTGGAACACCCGGCCGATGTCCCGGGCGCGCTCGTGCTCGGGAAGCCGGGTCACGTCTCGGCCGTCGATCCGGATGGTGCCGGCGTCCACCGGAAACGCGCCGGCCACGGCGTTGAGAAGGGTGGACTTCCCCGCGCCGTTCGAGCCGATCACGGTGACGAAGTCGCCGTCGGCCACGTGGAGGTCCACCCCCGAGAGGGCCACGTTTTCGTTGACGCTCCCCCGGTGGAAGATCTTGATGAGCCCCTCGATCTGGATCACGCCACGGCCCTCCGGCGAAGGAGTTTTGAGCGAAGCCCGGGAACCCCGAGGGCCACGACAACGAGCACCGCGGTGATCAGATTGAGATCGCTGGGGGTGAGGGCGAGGTCACCGAACCGGATGGAGAGCGCGGTGGCGATCGCCAACCGATAGACCACCGAGCCCAGCACCACGCCCACCAGGGCCCGCCCCACCGACCCCTCGCCCACCAGGGCCTCCCCGAGGATCACCGACGCGAGCCCCGCTACGATGGTTCCGACCCCCATCCCCACGTCGGCCGATCCCTGGCTTTGGGCCACCAGGGCGCCCGAGAGGGCCACGAGCCCGTTAGAGAGGGCGAGCCCCAGCATGATGGTCACGGTGGTGTTCACCCCCTGGGCCGTGATCATGGCCGGGTTGTCACCGGTGGCCCGGAGGGCGAGCCCCAGTTCCGTGTGCAAAAACCACCACAGGAGCCCCACGCAGACCACCACGACCCCGAAGAAGATGAGGGGGTAGAGGACGTAGTTGGGCATCCCGAGCCCCTCGAAGGGGCCGAACACCGTGGGCTCCGTGAGAAGGGTGATGTTGGGCCGGCCCATGACCCGGAGGTTCACCGAGTAAAGGGCGATCATGGTGAGAATGGAGGCCAGGAGGTGGAGGATCTTCAGCTTGGTGGCCAGGAAGGCGGTGACCCAGCCGGCCACCATGCCGGCGGCGACCCCGATCAGGACGGACACATAGGGATCCCCGCCGGTGGTGATCCATGTGGCCGACACGGCCGCGCCCAGGGGCAGGGACCCGTCCACCGTGAGGTCCGGGAAGTCGAGCACCCGAAACGTGAGATACACGCCCAGGGCCATGAGCGCGTACACGAAGCCCTGCTCCAAGGCCCCCATGAAGGTATAGAAACTCACAACGATCTCCGAGCGGCGAGGCGGCGAGGCGGGTGGGCGGCTGGGCGCCAAGGGAGCGGCTGGAAGGCAGGGTCCACGGGGTTCCCCTCGCCTCCCAGCCTCCCCGCGTTCCAGCTTCCCCGCCTTCCAGCCTACTCGTACACCTTGGCGGCCTTGGCCACGAAGTCCGCGGGAAGGGTGGCGCCCATGGCGGCGGCCGCCTTCTTGTTCACGTGGAGTTCGAAGTTCTTGAGGGTCTCCACCGGCATCTCGGCCGGGTTGGCCCCCTTGAGGATCCGGTCGATCATGTCGCCGGTCTGGCGACCCAGTTCGTAGTAGTCGATGGCGATGGCCGCCACGGCGCCCCGCTTCACCGAGTCGGTGTCGCCGGTCACCAGCGGCATCTTGGCCTCCTGGCACACCCGGACCACGGCCTCGAGGGCCGAGACCACGGTGTTGTCCGTGGGCACGTACACGGCGTCGGCCCGGCCTACAAGGCTCTTGGCGGCGGCCATGACCCCGGCCGAGTTGGCCACCGTGGCCTCGACGATCTCGTAGCCGAGCTCGGCCCCGGCCTTCTTGGCCAGCTTTACCAGGGTCACGGAGTTGGGCTCGCCGGCGTTGTAGATCACCCCGATCCGATTGGCCTTGGGGGCCACGGTCCGGAACAGCTTGAGTTGCTCGGCCACGGGCGACAGGTCGGTGGTGCCCGTGACGTTGCGGCCGGGGCGCTCCAGGGATTCCACCAACTTGGCCCCGACGGGATCGGTGATGGCCGAGATCACGATGGGGATCTCCCGGGTGGCCTTGGCCGCGGCCACGGCCGTGGGGGTGGCGATGGCGAGAATGAGGTCCACGCCCTCCCCCACGAACTTCTTGGCGATCAGGTTGGCCGTGGCCGGGTTCCCCTGGGCGATCTGGATGTCGTAAACGACGTCCTTGCCTTCCTCGTACCCGAGTTCCTTGAGCCGGTCGATCGCGCCCTGACGGGTGGCGTCGAGGGCCGGGTGCTCCACGATCTGGGTGATGCCGATCCGGATCGGCTTGGCCCAGGCCGCAGGGGCGAGAAGGGTGCAGGCGAGGAGCGAGACGAGGATCCGACGCATGGGACACCTCCTTTGCGGGCCGAGAACGGCACAAGGTTTGGAGCCGGACCCCGCGCGGCGCCGGGGCACTGCGGGGGCCGGAGGGTTCGAGGGCTGACTGCGGACCGGCGGTCCCCGATACCCGGCGGGGTTATACCCCGAACGTTTGACCATGTCAAAAGAAGTTTGAAGCGATCTATGCCACGTAGGCCAATCCGGTCTTTCGCCGGACCACCTCCATCGTCTCCCGGGCCACCTCCCTCGCTTTGCGCGCCCCCTCGCGAAGGATGTCGTTGAGGTCGTCGGGCCGCGCCCGGAGTTCCTCGAACCGGGCCCGGTGGGGGGCGAAGTACTCCCAGATCACGTCGATCAGCTCCTTTTTCACGTCGGAGTATTTGAGCCCCCCGGCCAGGTAGCGCTCCCGCAGCGCCCCCGCCCCGGGTTTGTCCAAGAACAGGCGGTAGATCGCAAACAGGTTGCATTTGTCGGGGTCCTTGGGGGCCTCGATCGGGGTGGCATCGGTCACGATGGACATGACCCTCTTTTTCAGGGTCGCCCGGTCCGTGAAGATGTCGATGGTGTTCCCGTACGACTTGGACATCTTGCGGCCGTCGGTGCCGGGGATCACGGCGACCTCGTCGTCGATCTCGGCCTCGGGAATGACGAAGGTCTCGCCAAAGGTGTTGTTGAACTTCTGGGCCAGGTCGCGCGTGACCTCGAGGTGCTGTTTCTGGTCCTTGCCCACGGGAACCACATGGGACTGGTAGAGCAGGATGTCGGCGGCCATGAGCACCGGGTAGGCGAAAAGTCCGTGGTTGGGCTGGAGCCCCTTGGCCACCTTGTCCTTGTACGAATGGCACCGTTCCAGAAGGCCCATCGGGGTGAGGGTCGAGAGGACCCAGGTCAGTTCCTGGACCTCCACGACGTCGGACTGGACCCAGAAGGTGGCCTTCTCGGGGTCGAGCCCCAGGGCCAGGAACGCAGCCGCGGCGTCCCGGGTCCCCTGGGCCAGGGCGGCCCCGTCTGTGACCGAGGTCATGGCGTGGTAGTTGGCGATGAAGCAGAAGAGATCGGCCTCGTTCTGGTAGGCGATCATCTTTCGCATCATGCCGAAGTAGTTGCCGATGTGGAGCGCTCCGGAGGGCTGGATCCCAGAGAGCACGCGTTTCATCGTTGGACCTCCTCGATCGTCGGCGGGAAAGGATGGCGTGTTCCGCAAATGAAGCGGGCCGCGTTCTCCGCCCGGGGAGCCCGCGGCCCGTCTGGCCCGGCCGCGGGGGTCGTCCCGCGGCCCGAAGATCGACGCATCACGCCGGCCGGCCCTGCGGGTCCCGGGTCCGCCAGCGCCACCAACCGTTCCGGAAGGATGCCTCTCGTGTCGTCATGGCGCGTGGAGATAGCAGGTTCAACGCGCGGGTGTCAACCACCCCGGGCCGGCTCCCTCGGGACCGGCAGCGCGTCCTGCCATTCGGTGCGGCACGGTGGGCCGGGGGCGAACCAGAATCCCGCGAGCCTCCCTGACGAATCCAGGTGGATCGCGCTCGCCGACGAGGTGCCGAACCGCGACCCCGGCTCCGGGTGAATGCACAGCGGGGTCGCCCCGGGGGCGTCCACCCCGTGGTCCGAAAGGAACGAGAACAGGGCCCCGGGCGACGGGTCCCCCCGGGCCGCGAGGTCTTCCATGCGGCGAAGAGACCGGCGGGCCTTGGGGTCATCGGGGTCCCGAAACCGGGCGTTGGTGATCACGTGGCACCCGGGCAGAAGTCGGTAGGTCAGGGTGTTGCCGGGGGAGTGGTCCACCACGAAGGCCCGCTCCGCGTCGGCGATCAGGAGCGTGTAGGACTTGCAGGCCGGCGCAACCCACTCGGCGAACCGGCGGGCTTCGTCGGCCGAGGCGTGGCGAAGGGTTTCCAGGACCACGGTTCCCCGACTGCAGGCGCTGGGCCCCTTGGCCAGGGTGCCCTCGTGGTTGGCCAGGGTCACGAGGAGGCCGGCGTCGAGGTTCACCCCGAGCCAGGTTCCCCCGGCCACCCGGTCCCGGGGGCCAACGATCCGTGGGGTTTCCACGAGCACCGTCGGGGGATCCCAGGCCCGGTCGAGGTTCTCGTCGCGGTTTCCGGCGAAGACCACCGGCCGTTCTGGAAACACTTTAAACCAGAGATGCAGCGTGCACACGGGAACCTCCTTCGCGTCGCCCCCGACCGTGGTGATCCCAAAGAACCAACCACGGGGTTTGCCCGATCACCTGCTCTCGCCCCGGCCTCCACCTGTCCCGGGAATCAGCCCCCGCCCGGGCGGTGTGCCGGCAGGCGGACCCGGGCGCGCCAAAGGGCCGCCCCGGCCAGCGCCGTGGTGGCGGCCGAGAGCCCGGCGGTGGCCGCCTCGCCGCCCCAGGCCCAAAGGGGCGCGCCCAGCAGCGCCCCCGTCATGCGCCCCAGGCCGAGCACGGCGAAATAGGCGCTGAGGAGCGTGGCCCGGCTCCGGGGGGCGATCTCGGTGCACACGGAAAACGAGGTGACCACAGTGAACTCGAAGCACAGGAATAGGGAGAACACGGCGCCCAGGGCCAGGCCGAGCGACCCGAGCGCGAGGGGGAGGAGCCCGTAGGCCGCCGTGGCCAGGGCGGTGCCCCAGCCGAGCGCCCGCGTAAGTCCGATCCGATCCGAGAGGGCGGCCGTGAGCCCCTCGCCCGAGAGTTCGGCGAGCCCCACGGCAACGGTGCTGGCGCCCAGGGCCGCAAGCCCCAGGCCGAAGCGCTCCTCCAAGATCGCGCCGTAGACCACGAACAGGTTGTCGTTGGCGAGGCTCAACAGAAAACCGAACGCGAGCATCCCCCGGGCCTGGGGGCTCCGGAGCACCTCGGACCAGACGCGCGCGACCGGCCGGCCGGCCAAGGGGCCGGGATCGGGAAACGCCCAGGCCAGCCCGGCCACCCCCACGGCCGCCAGGACCGCCAGGGCGCCAAAGGACCACGGCCACCCGGCGCTGGCCGCCACCCAGCCCACGGCCGGGATCCCCACGAGAGTGCTCCCCGCCCAGGCCGTTTCCACGAACCCCACGGCGCGCCCACGGTGGGCCAGGCCCACCCGGTTTCCCACGTGGGCCTGGATCGCCGGGTCGAACAGCGCTTTACCGAACGACGCCAGAATCACCCCGGCCGCCACGGTCCCGTACCCCCCCACGACGGCCGCGCCGGCCATCCCCGCGGCCGTGAGCCCGGCGCCCAAGAGCAGGAGCGCCCTGGGGCCCCGCCGGTCGGCCAGGGGCGCCCCCAGGGGGCCGAGCAGCGATACGAGTTGCGAGGCGGCGATGAGCGCGGTGACCGCGGCGAGCGACACCCCCAGGTGCCGAGCCAGGTCCGGGGCGAAGGGGTAGGGCAGGCGGCGGGCCGTATTGATGACGGTCCGGGCGGCCACGGCCACGAGCAGGGCGGCCCAAAGGGGCGGGATGGGTCTCGGGGCGCGCATGGCCGCCGATTGTGCCCGACCCCCTCGGCCGGCGCCAGGGGCGGACGCGGCCTCGGACACGGCGCTCATCCGCGGGGACCGCGGAGGCGCTCCTCCAACGACCGCACCAGAAGCGAGACGGCCCGGTGGGCGGGGCAGGGAACGCCGAGCCGCTCGCCTTCGGCCACCACGGCCTCGTTCAGGGTGCCGATCTCCGTGGGACGGCCGGCTTCCACGTCTTGGAGCATGGAGATCCGGTTGTCTCCCACCCCCTCCAGGGCCCACCGGCTGAACCCGCCGGGGTCGTCGAGTTCGGGAAACGCGATGCCCCGGGCCCGGGCCACCCGTGCCGCCTCCTCGGCCAGGAGGTCGACCAGGCGGCAGATCGAGGGGCTTTCCAGCATCTCGCGGCCGGTGCGGCCGGTGATCGCGGCCACGGGGTTTGTGGCCACGTTGGCGATCAGCTTCTTCCACCGCACGGGCTCGACGTCCTCGACGAGCTCCACCCGTTCGCCGGCCCGTTTGAGCCGTTGGGCCAACGATCCTACGGCCCGGGGCACCGCCGGGCTCGCCGGGGGGAGATGGGGACCGATGGTGAGGAGCGGCCCCTTGCCGCCTCGGTACCGCACGGTGCCGTCGGGCCGCCTCTCGGCGCTGTGGGCCGTGATACCCCCCACGATCCTCTCGGCTCCCCACCGGGCTGCCAGGGTCTCGAGGTTTCCGAGGCCGTTTTGCACCGACAGGATCACGGTGTCGGGACCCACCAGGGGGCCGATGTCCTCCGCCGCGGTCGCGGTGTCGTAGCCCTTCACGCACACCTGAACCACGTCCGCCGGTTCTTCCGCTTCGAGCGGGTATCCCGACAGGGCGGTGCCGAGAACGTGTTCCCGGCCGTCGGG
The DNA here is from genome assembly GCF_054681715.1 of Deferrisoma sp. Classification (NCBI taxonomy): domain Bacteria; kingdom Pseudomonadati; phylum Thermodesulfobacteriota; class Deferrisomatia; order Deferrisomatales; family Deferrisomataceae; genus Deferrisoma; species Deferrisoma sp. The sequence goes on along the minus strand of NZ_BAAHFQ010000002.1, from coordinate 16,402 downwards.
GAACACCACCGGCCGCCGCTTCTCCCGGAGTTCCGCCAGCCGCGCGGGGTCCTTCTCGACCCCTAGCACCCGGCAGCCGGCCCTCTCGTAGATCGCCGCGAAGGTGCTTCCCAGGGCCCCCATGCCGACCACCGCTACCCGGGAGCCGGCCGTCCCGTTCCGGGTCATGCCACCCCCACCTTGGGGCACAGATGGGCCACGGGGCATGGGCCGCATTTCGGCTTCCTCGCCGTGTAGAACTCCCGGCCGAGGTAGGTCAGCAGGTTGGAGAACGCGACCCAGCGGTCCCGGGGCAGGAGGGCCTCGAGGTCTCGCTCGATCCGGTCCGGCTGGGTGTGGCGCGTGAGCCCCAGTCGGTGGCTTACGCGCTTCACGTGGGTGTCCACGAACACCCCCGGCACCCCGAGGCTGTTGCCCAGAACCAGGTTCGCCGTCTTCCGGCCCACGCCCGGCAGGGTGGTGAGTTCCTCCACGGTCTCGGGGACCCGGCCACCGAACCTCTCCACGATCTCCCGGCAGCAGGTCTGGAGGGTTCGGGCCTTCTGCCGGTAGTACCCCGTGGGCCGGATCGCGGCCTCGATCTCCTCGAGCGGGGCGGTCGCGAAGGCCTCGGGAGTGGGAAAACGGTCGAACAGGGTCTGTGTGACCCGGTTCACCCGGTCGTCCGTGCACTGGGCCGCGAGGATCGCGGCCACGAGCAGGGTGAAGGGGTCGCGAAACCGAAGGGCCGTGGTTTCCGGATACCGTTCCCGGAGGATCCGGTCGATCTCTGCCGCCCGTTCTCGCTCATCCATGGCCACCTCCGCTCGCCGAGTCGTGGACGCCGGTGCCATCGCTTGGCCTGTGGGATGGGGAGGCGAGGGACTCACGGTACCACCCGTGGTGGGGGCTCCATTTCCATCTGTGCAACCGGTTCGCCTTGCGGTGCTTCACCTTGAGGCGATACGCGATCACCGCTTCGTAGGTGATCCACCAACCGAGGGCGGCCACCGGGATGCCCACCACGAAGCCCCCAATCCAGAGGGGGGCGAAAATGTGGTGGGTGAGGTTTCCCACATCGGTCAGCGCGTGCCAGAACCCCTCGGGGGGGCGCAGGGGCATCCCGAGGATCCACGCGCCCACCGAATAAGTGAGGGAATAGATCACGGGAGCGGTCAAGGGGTTGGTGATCCAGACCCCCAGGGCCGCGGCCAACTTGTTCTGGCCCAGGAGGGTGGCCAAAACGACTGCGATGACCATCTGGAACCCCATCGTGGGCGAAAACCCAACCAGCAGCCCCAGGGCCAGGCCAAACGCCACCTCCCGAGGTTTGCCGTGGAGGCGGACGCACCGGTAGTAGAGATACTTCGTGGTCTTCTCCCACCCCGGCCGTTGCCGTTTTCGGCGCACCAACGCGGACATGGCGGCTGTCAGGTCCCGGGCCCCTCGGGCCAGGGACGAAACCGGTTCGTGATGGGAAACCGCCGGTCCTTTCCGAACGCCCGCGGCGTGATCTTCACGCCCGGGGGGGCTTGGCGGCGCTTGTACTCGTTTCGGTCTACCAGGGCGACCACCCTGCGCACCACCTCCCGCCCGAACGCGGCCTCCAGGCTCTCCACCGGCCGGTCGTCCTCCACATAGGCCTGGAGGATGGGGTCGAGGATGTCATAGGGCGGAAGGGAGTCCGTGTCTTTCTGCCCGGGCCGCAGTTCGGCGCTGGGCTCCTTCGTAAGGATGGCCTCCGGGATCCAGGGCCGGCGGGCCTCGGCGTTGCGCCAGCGGGCCAGGCGGTACACCCAGGTTTTCGTCACGTCCTTGAGCACCGCGAACCCACCGGCCATGTCCCCGTAAAGCGTGCAGTAGCCCACCGAGGTCTCGCTCTTGTTCCCGGTGCTCAGCACGAGCCAACCGAACTTGTTCGAAAGGGCCATGAGCAGGGTGCCCCGGATCCGGGCCTGGATGTTCTCCTCGGTGACGTCGGGCTTTGTTCCCTCGAACGCGGGAGCCAGGGTGTCGAGGAAGGCGTCGAACACCCGCCCGATGGGGATCTGGAGGAACCGGATCCCGAGGTTTTCGGCCAGCGCCCGGCTGTCCTCGACGCTTCCGGCGCTGGAGAACGGGCTTGGCATGGTCACCCCCACCACCCGGTCCGACCCTAGGGCGTCCACGGCCACCGACGCCGTCAGCGCCGAATCGATGCCGCCGCTCAGCCCGAGCACCACCCCCCGGAACCCGTTTTTCTCCACGTAGTCGCGGCAGCCCAGGACGAGGGTGCGGTAAATCTCCTCCTCCGGCCCCGGAAGTTCGATGGTCCGGTGGGGAAGGGCCGGCTTCGCGGCCGGCGGTAGCGGGGGAAGTTCCTCCACGCCCGCCAGGGGCACGGCCGAGGACTCCCGGCGCACGGCCACCCGGCGGCGGGGATCCCGGAGGCGCTGGTTCAGAACCTCGGCCGGGTCGATGTCCACGACGAGGTAGTCCTCCTCGAACGGAAGACCCCGCGCGATCACGTTCCCCCGGGGGGAGAGCACGAGCGAGTTCCCGTCGAACACGAGCTCGTCCTGGCCGCCCACCAGATTGCAAAACGCGATCGCGGCGGCGTTGTCCGAGGCGCGGGTCGAGAGCATGGTCTCTCGGAACTGCACCTTTCCGGCGTGGTAGGGCGAGGCCGAGATGTTCACGAGGAGTTGGGCGCCGCCCGCCAGGGCCTGGGTGCGGGCCGGGCCGCCCGGGTACCACATGTCCTCGCAGATGGTCACCCCGAAGGCGCATCCGTCCAGCCGGAACACCCGGGTCTCGTCGCCGCGCTGGAAGTAGCGGTGCTCGTCGAACACCCCGTAGTTGGGGAGGATGCACTTCTTGACTACGGCCCGGAGTTCGCCGTTGTGGAGCACGGCCGCCGCGTTATAGAGGTCGTCTTCCCGATGGACAAACCCGACCACGGCGCAGAGCCCCCGGGACGCCTCGGCGAGTTCCTCGAGGGCCTTCAGGTTCTCGTCCACGAACGAGGGCTTGAACAGGAGGTCTTCTGCGGGGTACCCCACGAGGGCACACTCGGGGAACACGGCGAGATCGGCCCCCAGGCGCTTGGCGTGTTCGATCCCCTCCCGGACCTTTCGGGCGTTTCCCTCGATGTCCCCCACCGTGGCGTTCATCTGGCAAAGGAAGATGCGCATCCCTGGACCTCGGGCACTGGGGCGGGCCGACGATGGGGGCGCGAAGCGGGGCTCTCGGGCCCGTCTCCGGAAATCCCCCGGAAGATCCCTACACTACGCAAAACACCGACCTCGTTGCAACGGCGTTGCCCCCCGTCGGAACCGGTGATACGGTCCGGAGTTTGGGGCTGCAGGACGACGGCGGGCCCGCGGCGAAGACTCCGGTGGGCTGGGAGGCGGCCTGCTCGCCACAGCAGACCGCGTTCGAGGTTCGATCACGTGGTGGGCCGCCGGGGTGCGGGCCAAGGCACCGGCGCCCGCAAGACCGGCGGCCGTGGACCGAAGTTGCCAGAGAAATGTACCACGGAGGACACGGAGAACATGGAGGCACGACCCCTTTTCCCGTCACCGGCCGGAAGGGAAGATTCGCCGCCCGGAAGCCGGTGACCCAAGGCCTGGCGAGGGAGGAATCCACGTTGCGAAAGGTCAGTTTCGGAGCGTTGGGGGTTCTTGTGGCGTTTCTTTCCGCCGTCTCGTGGGCGGCGAACCCGCGGGAAACCCCGGTGGTGAGGGCCGTGCGCAAGGCGAGCCCCGCGGTGGTGAACATCTCTACCGAGATCGTGACCCGGGGAAGCCCCTTTGCCGGCTTGAATCCGTTTTTTGAGGAGTTCTTCCGGGACTTTTTCGGGGGACTTCCGGAAACCGCCCGGAAAACCCGGAGCCTGGGGTCGGGGGTGATCATCGCGGCCGACGGCACGATTCTCACCAACGAGCACGTCATCGCCAACGCGAGCCGGATCACCGTGACCCGGGCAAACGGGGAGACCTACGAGGCCCGGCTCGTAGGGGCCGATGGGCAGACCGACGTGGCTGTTCTCCGGGTCGATGCCAAAGGGGATCTTCCGGTCCTCGAGATGGGCACCTCCGCCGATCTCATGATCGGGGAGACCGTGATCGCGATTGGGAACCCCTTTGGGCTCTCCCACACCGTGACCACCGGGGTCGTGAGCGCCGTGAACCGAACGATCCGGGGCGACAACGACCGGGTCTACACCGACTTCATCCAGACCGACGCCTCGATCAACCCCGGGAACTCGGGCGGGCCGCTTTTGAACATCCTCGGGGAACTTATCGGGGTGAACACGGCCATCTACCAGAAGGCCCAGGGCATCGGGTTCGCGATTCCCATCGACAAGGCCCGCCGCATCGTCGAGAACCTCTTGGAATACGGCACCGTGCACCGGGCCTGGCTGGGGGTGCACGTGCAGGACCTTACGCCCGACCTGGCCCGGTATTTCGGGGTGCCCCAGGGGGTTGTCATCACCCGGGTGTTCGAGGGCAGCCCCGCGGCCGAGGCGGGGCTCGAGCGCGGCGACGTGATCGTCCGGGTGGACGGCCGGGCGGTGGAGGACCGGGAAACCTTTTTCCAACGCCTCGCCGGCTACACGGCGGGCAGCCGGATCCGGATCGACGTGGTGAGCCGGGGGGCCGAGAAGCAGGTGGTGGTCGAAGCCCGTGAGATCCCGGACGCGTATGTGGAGTTCCTAGGGCGAGAATGGCTGGGGGTCGAGGTGGTGCCCAACTCGCTGAGCCTGGCCCGACGGTACGGGCTCTTCACCGACCGGGGTCTCGTGGTCACCAAGGTCACCCCCGGCTCGGCGGCCGCCCGGGCGGGCATCGAGCCGGGCGACGTGCTCCGGCAGATCAACGACCGGCCGGTGGACGGGCTCGACGCGTTCCGGGAGGCCCTGCTCGCCGCGAGCCAGCGCGAGACCGTGGTTCTGGTGGTGCAGCGGGGCCGAACCGCCTACTACGTGACCTTGACCCCCTAGTGAGGCGTTTCCGAGGTCCCGTGGTTTTCCCGAGGGGTGGGGCCGTGGGGCCGTTCCTTCGCTGAACGGCCTCGCGGGGGCCGCCTCGGCGCGTGAGGGCACGCGCCGCGGCCGCTCCCCTGGCGCCGGGCGGCCCGAACGGCTCGGCCGTCGCGCTTCGCCGGGCCTCCCAGCCCCACCGGGGCAATTTGCTGACCTTTTTGCGAGACAAAACACGAGCGCAGAACCCTACGCCGGCGCCTGCCGGTTGCCACGGGCTCCGTTCCCGCTATCCTCCCCCGGAGGGACGGGTACCGGGAGGAGACACGGATGGACGAACGCAAACTGCGCAGGTGGCACCGGTGGGTGGGGATCGCGGTGCTTCCCCTCGCCGCGATCCAGGTGGTGAGCGGGCTGTTCCTCGGGCTCGGCCGGTTCGGCCGGGTGCGGGATGCGGTGTCCGGGTATTTTCAAGACCGGGGCTGGGACGCGCCGCTCGCCTTCTGGGATTTCGTGACCTTCGAAGCCCATTACGGCGGGGGCACACTCGGAAGGACCCGTCTCCTCCTTCTGGGCGGCGGGTTGCTGTTTCTCCTGGCTTCCGGGGCGATCCTGTTCGCCAGGGTTCAGGGGCGGCTGTGGGGCCGCCCCCCGGCGCAGCCGATCCCGGCGCACCCCCAAACCTTCGCGGCTCGCCGCCGGGTGTACGTGCTCCTCGGGGCGGCCGCGGTCGGGTTCGGGGTGCTGGTGGTGACCGTGCTCTCCCAGGGGCTTCGGATCAGTGCCGTGTTTGCGCCGGCGATGCACGCCCTCTCCCGGGCGGCGGTCCACGTGTCGGGATCCCACCGCGTGCTGGAGGAGCTCCTGGTGGGCGACCCGGAGGCCCGGCTCGACCGGGTGTGGGACGAGTTGGAACGGGCCGGCGCGTACCTGGAGGCGGTCCGCGAGGGCCGCACCCTGGGTGGGGTGACGTACCTTCCCGCGCCCTCCCCGGAGGCCCGCCGCCGGATCGACGGGGCCATAGGGGCCTTGGGGGGGCTTCGGGATCTGACCGTCGAGCGGTTTGTGGTCGGCGAGGCGGCCGGTTCGGCGTTGGACCAGCGGTACGACCGGGTCTTCGAGGGGTTCCAGGACTCCGTCCAGGGGGTGGAGCAGGCGGTGTTCGACGGACTCCGGGACGCCCAGGAGAGGCTGGTTTCCACCCATCTCGCCCTCGGAGGGGCGTGTCTCGTGCTGGTCCTGTGGCTGGGGATCGAGGCCCGGCGGTACGACGAACAACGGGCCTCGTACCTGCGGGAGGTGGAACGGGGCCGGGACCGTCTGGAACAGGAACGGGCGTTTCTCGAGCAGGTCGTCCAGCAATCGGCCGACCCGCTGCTCCTGTTCGACCGAGACGGGACCGTGCTCGAGGCCAACGAGGCCGCCTGCCGCTGGTTGGGGTACGAGCGCGGGGAGTTGATCGGCAAGGGGTGGGACGATCTCGATGCGACCCACTCGTTCGCCGTCCTGAAGGGGGACTGGGACCGGCTGGAGCCGGGGGCACCTTCGTCGCTGTGTCACGCGGTGCGGACCCGGGACGGGGGGGTCCTGGAGAGCGTCTCCAACCAGGGGGTGATCCAGGCCGGCGGGGACCGGTGGGTGGTGTGCCTGCTCCGGCCAGCGGAACGGGCCTGATCCAGGGCTCAAGGCCCGGGGCGCCGGTGCCGATCAGGACGGGGTCGGAAAACCCCGTGGGGGCGCGGAGGACCGTCGTGGACCGAGGACCCGTTTTGGATTGGGAGGGCGCTCTGGCCCGGGTGGGGGGGGACGAGGAGTTCTTGGGGGAGCTGGTGGGCTGTTTTCTCGTGGACCTTGACGGGTACGTTCGGGACCTGGTGGGGGCATCCCCCGGCCCGCAGGCCCGGGCCGCGGCCCACCGCATCAAGGGGGCGGCCCGGAACATCGGGGCCGAGGCCTTGGCCGAGGCCGCCGAGGCGGCGGAGGGGTCGGAAGGCGCCCCGGAGGACGTCACGGCCGTGGAGCGGGAGGCCGATCGCCTGCGGCGGTACTGGAAGGAGCGCGCCGGATGAGGGTGCTCGTGGCGGACGACGACGCCATCTCTCGGAGGGTCGCCACGAAGATCCTCTCCGACCTGGGGTGCGAGGTGACCGCGGTGGACGGCGGCCTGGCGGCGTTGGAGGCCATGAGTCTCGACCCGCCCCACGTTCTTCTCACCGACTGGGTCATGCCCGACCTCGGGGGTGAGGACCTGATCCGGATGGCCCGGGCCCAGGGGTTCCAGGGCACGATTTGGTTCGCCTGCCCGCGGGAGGGGGCGGAGAACCGCGAGGCGGGCCTGGCCGCCGGGGCCGACGCCCCGGTCCACAAGCCCTTCGACCGGGACGAGGTCGCCCGGCTCCTGGCGGATCTTACCAAAGGAGGGTAAGGTGTCAGCCATCCTCGTGGTCGACGACGTTCGGGTCAACCGGCTCATGCTGGTCAAGGGGCTCGCCCCCTTGCCCGCGATCGAGGCCGAGGATGCGGCCGAGGCCCTGCGGCTGTTCTTCGAGAGGCGCCCTGCGGTGGTGGTCCTGGATCTCGGACTCCCCGACGTGGACGGGGTGACCCTTCTTCGTATCATCCGCCAGCACGACCGGCGCTTCGGGCAGGAGACCCCGGTGGTCGTGGTGAGCGGCGAGGGAACCCGGGAGCACGTGGTGGAGTTGGCCCGGCTGGGCATCCACGGGTTTTTCGTCAAGCCCGTAAACCCCGCGAAGCTGGCCGAGAAGGTACGGGAGCTCTGGCCCGGGGCGGGGGAGGACGAGGAGGGGGCGGAAGAGGACGAGGAAGAGTCGGGGGACGAAGAGGGGGAAGAGGCCGCGGCGGAGTGACGGGCCGGTGCGGGGGTTGGCCTTCCTCTCCGGCTTCGGGTTCTGGAACGCCATGACCAAACTGTATCCGATTCAGCGGCGGTACCCCAGGGCCGCCATCGAGGGCGCGACCCTGGTGCGGTGCGACCGCAATCCCGTGACCGAGGGGTTCACGAAGACCCGGGTCATCGGCCTGGGGGGGTGCGGGTTCGAAAGCGACGAAACCCTGGGCATCGGGCGCCTGGTGGAGTTGTGGATCAAGATCCCGTCGGCGGAGCAGCCGGTACGGGCCCTCGGCCGCATCGTGTACGAGCGTTCCCTCTCGCCCGGCCGTTACGAGGTGGGGGTGGAGTTCCTCCGGGTGCCTGCGGAACACCGAGAGGCCATCGCAAAGCTCTTCCCCGCCCCGGAATCCCGCGGGGACGAAACCTCCCGCTCCGCATGACTCCCCAAGGTCTGGCGCCCCTCGTCCCCGCCCGCTAGAATCCCGCCGTTCGTACCGTTCCGCCGCGTCCATGCCGATGCTGGGAGGGGGATCGAATTCCGGGTTCGACCCGGGCAGACGTGCCTCCCGCAGCTTGGGGCGGGCAGCAACGCCGCAATTCCGCGGGCTTTCAGCCGCCCCAGCCGCCGGGCCGCCCAGCAGGAAGCCGTATGAAAGGGTGCAACATGGTTCCCGAACCGGTGCGCCGCCGCGCCGAGGAGTTGCGCCGGCTCCTCCACTACCACAACTACCGGTACTACGTCCTCGACGCCCCCGAGATCCCCGACGAGGAGTACGACCGCCTGTTCCGGGAACTCCAGGACCTGGAGCGGCGGTACCCCGAGCTCGTGACCCCCGATTCGCCCACCCAAAGGGTGGGGGCGCCCCCGCTGGACGCCTTCGAACCGGCCCCCCACGCCGTGCCGATGCTCAGTCTCGAAAACGCGATGGACGAGGCGGAACTCCGGGAGTTCGACGCCCGGATCCGCCGATTCCTCGGGACCGAGGAGCCCCTCGTCTACTCCTGCGAGCCGAAGTTCGACGGGCTCGCGGTGGAGCTCACGTACGAGGGCGGGGTGCTCGTGAGGGGGGCCACCCGGGGCGACGGGTTCGTCGGGGAGGATGTGACCGCGAATCTCCGCACGGTCAGGACCGTGCCCCTTCGTCTCCTCGGCGATCCCGTTCCGAGGTTGGTGGACGTGCGGGGCGAGGTGGTCATGCCGGTGGAGGCGTTCCGGCGGCTCAACGCCGAGCAGGAGGAGGCGGGGCTCGCCCCGTTTGCCAACCCGCGAAACGCGGCCGCCGGGTCGGTGCGCCAGCTCGACAGCTCCATCACGGCCCGCCGCCCGTTGGAATTTTTTGCCTACGGGGTTGGACGGCTCGAGGGGGTGGCCGTGGCGACCCAATGGGAACTCATGGAACGCCTGGCCGGGTGGGGATTTCGGGTGGCCGAGCACCGTCGCCGGGCGAGGGGGATCGAGGAGGCGGTGGAGTACTGCCGGCAGACCGAGGCCCGCCGCGACGAGTTCCCCTACGAGATCGACGGCTGCGTGATCAAGGTGGACGATGTCGGGCTCCAGGAGAAGCTCGGTACCAAGGCGCGCGCGCCCCGGTGGGCGGTGGCGTACAAATTCCGACCCAGGCAGGCGGTGACCCGGGTGCTCGACATCGTCCCGAGCGTGGGCCGTACCGGGGCCATCACCCCCGTGGCGGTGCTCGAGCCCGTGAACGTGGGGGGGGTCACGGTGAGCCGGGCCACCCTGCACAACCCCGACGAGATCGCCCGCAAGGACGTCCGGATCGGGGACTGGGTGGTGGTCCAACGGGCCGGCGACGTGATTCCCGAGGTGGTGCGCCCCCTGGTGGAGCGGCGCACGGGCGGGGAACGGCCCTTCGTGATGCCCGAGCGGTGTCCGGTCTGCGGGGCCCACATCGAGCGGCCTCCGGGCGAGGTGATCCCCCGGTGCACCGGGTTGAGCTGCCCGGCCCAGATCAAGGGCCGCATCCGGCATTTCGCCTCCCGCAGGGCCATGGACATCGACGGGCTCGGCACGAAGCTCGTGGACCAGTTGGTGGACCGGGGACTGGTGCGCGACCTTTCGGATATCTTCCGGTTGCGGGTGGAGGACCTCGTGCCCCTAGAGCGCATGGGGGAGAAGAGCGCCCGAAAACTCGTGGAGTCGATCGACCGCGCCCGGGAGCGGGATCTCGCGCGGTTCGTGTACGCCCTGGGGATCCGCCACGTGGGCGAGGCCACGGCCCGGGCCCTGGCCGAGCGGTTCGGCACCCTGGAGGCCCTCATGGACGCGTCGGAGGAGGAACTCCTTGCGGTTCCCGACGTGGGGCCCGAGGTGGCGGCGAGCATCCGGTCGTTCTTTTCCGAGCCCAGGAACCGGGAGACCCTCCGGAAGCTCCTGGAGGCCGGGGTGAGGCCGATCCCGGTTCGGGGCGGCCCGCCTCGGGGCCCGCTGGCCGGGAAGACCTTCGTGTTCACGGGAACCCTGGAATCCATGACCCGGGACGAGGCGAAGGCGCGGGTGGAGGGGCTGGGGGGCAAGGTGTCGTCCTCGGTGTCCCGGAAGACCGACTACGTGGTCGTGGGCGCCGATCCGGGCTCCAAGGCCGAGAGGGCCCGGCAGTTGGGGGTGAGGACGCTGACGGAGGACGAGTTCCTGGCCCTGATCGGGACGCGGTGAACCGCGGACCGACGACCGCGGACGGCAGACTGACGACCGACGACCGAAGTTGCGAAAGGAGACCCGATGATCCGCACCGAACGCGACGGGGGCGTCGCCACGGTATTCCTGGACCGTCCCAAGGTGAACGCCCTTTCGCCCGAGTTTCTGGAGGCGATCCAAAGGGGCCTGGAGGAGGCCTGGTCCGACCCCCGCGTCCGAGCCGTGGTGCTCGCGAGCGCGCAGGACCGGGCGTTCTCGGCGGGGTTTGATCTGCGGGCCCTCGACGCCCTCCAACCCGAGGCGTTTGCCCGGTTTTTCGGAACCTTTGCGCTGTTGTATCGGAAGGTCGCCTGGGCCCGGGTGCCGGTGGTGGCGGCCGTGGGGGGGCACGCGCTGGCGGGCGGGGCCATCCTGGCGCTCGCGTGCGAGCGCCGGGTGTTCGGAACGGGGGAGTGGGGGTTCGGCCTCACCGAGGTGGACCTGGGGCTTCCCCTGCCGGGCGGGGTGATGGAGATGCTCAAGGCGGAGGGAGACGCCCGCACGGCGTACGAGCTGGCCGCCATGGGGCGGGTGCTCCGGCCCAACGAGGCCTTTGAGCGGGGCATCGCCCACCGCCTCGTGCCGGCCGACGAGGTGCTGGCCGCCGCCCGGGAGGAGGCGGCGGCGCTCGCGGCCAAGCCACCCCGGGCCTTGGCCGCCCTGCGGGAGGCCCTGCGCGCCCCTCTCGTGGCCCGCATGGAGGATGCCGATCGCGACGCCGGGGCCGCCTTCCTGGATTGGTGGGCCTCTCCTGAGGCCACCGAGCGGCGCCGCAAGGTGCTCGAGAGGCTGGGGAAGGGAGGCTAGGATCTGTGCGAAGGCCGGCACCCGACACCCGGCGGCCGAGCCTGGCCGAGCGCCTGGAGGCGTTCCTCTGGGACTCGGCGGGTACGGGCCGGTTCGCGTCGGTCGTGCGCACCGTGCTCATCACGGGCTGGAAGTTCCGGGCCGACCGCGGGTTTCTTCGGGCCTCGGCGCTGACCTATTCCACGCTGTTGAGCCTGGTGCCGCTTTTGGCCCTGGCGTTCTCGGTGCTCAAGGGGCTCGGGGTCCAGCGCCGGCTCGAGCCTCTGATCCTTCGGCACCTGGCCGCGGGCAATACCGAAATCGCATCGCGCGTTCTCGAGTACGTCGAGCGCACGAAGGTGGGCTCCCTCGGGGCGGTGGGGCTTGTGGCGCTGATCGTGACCGCCGTCGCGGTGATCGGGAACGTGGAACTCAGCCTCAACGACATCTGGCAGGTGCGCCGGGGCCGGTCGCCCGTGCGGAAGGTGGCGGACTACCTCTCCATGCTGATCCTGGGGCCGGTGCTCCTCTTCGCCTCGATCAGCCTCACCACAAGCCTCCAAAGCCCGGCGGTGCTGGAACGGCTCCAGGTACTCGGGCCGGTCCTCCGGGGGGGGCTGCGGCTCCTGCCCTTTGCCGCGGTGTGGGTGGCGTTTACCGCGCTCTACGTGATCCTTCCGAACCGGAAGGTCCCGATCCGCTCCGCCCTGGTCGGCGGCGTGGTGGCCGGCACGATGTGGCAGGTGGCCGAGTGGGCTTACATCGAGTTCCAGATCGGGGTGGCGAAATACAACGCCATCTACGGGGCCATGGCGCAGTTGCCCCTTTTGTTCGTGTGGCTCTACTTTAGTTGGTGCATCGTGCTCTGGGGGGCCGAGCTCGCCTTCGTGCACCACCTGCCCGGCAGGGGACGCTACCTGCGGTCGCGCCACGAACTGTGGGTGCCGCGGTTGGAAGGGGCGCTGGCGTTTCTCGTGCCCGTGGCCGCTCGTCACCTGGCCGGGGAGCCAGGGCCCACCGAGGGCGAGGCGGTGGCAGCCACCGGGTTTGACCCGGCCGACGCGGGACGGGTGCTCGACCGCCTGCTGGAGGAGGGGTGGCTCGTGCAGACGCAGGAAGATCCGCCGCGCCTCGCGCCGGGGCCGTGCCCCGAGCACGTCCCGGTTGCCGAGCTCCTCGCGTCCATACTCCGGGTGGGCGAGGGGGGGGACGTACCACAGGCGGTTCGCGCGGCCCTGGAGCGGGAGTTCGGGGACCGAACCTGGGCCGACCTGTCTCGCCGGGAAGCGCCGTGACCGCAGTCTGGGCCTTCGACCTCGACAACACCCTCTACCCGGCCGAATGCGGGCTGTTCCGGGAGGTGGACCGGCGGATCCGTCGGTTCATGGCAGAGCGGGTCGGCATCCCGCCGGCCGAGATCCCGGGGCTCCGGGCCGAGTACAAGCGCCGCTACGGCGTGACCCTGGGGGGACTCCTGGCCCATCACGGGGTGGACCCCGAGGAGTACCTGGCCTACGTCCACGACGTTCCCGTGGAGCGCTATCTCCAGCCCGACCCCTCACTGGCCGAAAGCCTCGAGGCCCTCCCGGGGGAACGGGTGATCTTCACCAACGGGTCCGTGGGCCACACCCGGCGCGTGCTGGAGGCTCTGGGCGTCGCCCCCCTCTTCTCGGCGGTCTTCGACATCGCGTTCATGGGATACGTGCCCAAGCCCCGCCCGCAAGGGTACGAGCGGCTGCTGCGGGCCCTGGCGGTGGCCCCGTCGCGGTGCATTTTGGTGGACGACCTGCCGGAGAACCTGGCGACCGCCAAGGCCTTGGGGATGCGGACCGTCGGCGTGGGCCCCGCGGGGCCGCGGGACGGGCATCCCTGGGTTGCGAGCCCCCGGGAGTTGCCCCGGGTCTGGGAGCAGGTGCTGGGCGACGGCGGTTCCCCCGAGCCCTCACCGCCCACCGGACAGCCCGGCTGAGCCGCGACCCGGACCGACGGTTCGCAGAGGGGACCTCGCGGGCGGAAACCCGTTCGCGACGCTCTTGGGGCCCTACGAGCCGCAAGGTAGCACCCGGATCAGGAACGCGATGAGGAAGCGGTGACCGTGTCAGGAGTCAGTGGACAGACGACAGAAGACAGGGGGTTCTCTGACCTCTGACTTCTGAATTCCGGCCCTTGATACGGCAGCCGCTCCCACAGGTTTGGACAGCCGCCGACGCTGGAATCCCAAAGGATTTTGGCGTCCTAGCATCCCAGCCTCCCAGCGTCCTAGCAGGAAGTTACTTGGATAAAGGTTGAGGTAAGCTTTGACGCCGAGATCCGGATGGTTTCCCGCTGGCAAGCCGCCAAGCCGCCCCATGAACCCCTACGAGACCCTGGTCGCCCGCCTTACCACCCTGGCCATGGGCTATCCCCCCCGGGAGGTCCTGTTGGAGATCCTGCGGGAGACTTTTTCGGAGGAGGAGGCCCGGGTGGCGTCGTTTCTTCCGACAGGGGTGCCCCCCTCGATCCGGTCCCCGCGGAACGGGTGGCCCAGGAGGCCGGGATGGGGCCCGGGGAGGTTCGGCGGGTGCTCGACGGGTTGGCCGAACGGGGGATGATCTACCGTCGGCGGACCCCCTCCTCGGCCGTGTACGCCCTCCACCAGGTGGGATTCGGGTTTCCCCAGACGTTCTTCTGGGCCGGCGAAGATACCCCCCACGCCCGCCGGATGGCCGAGTTTGTGGTGAAGTACTTCAACCGCCACGTGACCCGCGAGGCCTATGCGGCCGCGCCCACGAAGCCCTACCGGTATGTGCCCGTGGGCGCCTCCATCCGCCCCGAGCGCCAGGCCGTGCTGCCTCACCACGCCATGGACCCCATTCTGGCCCGGGCCACCCGGTTCGCGGTGGCCCACTGCCCCTGCCGGGTCACGGCGCGGTTGCGGGGCCGGCCGTGCCCCCACCCGGAGGAGGTGTGCCTCAAGTTCGACGAACTGGCGGAGTACCTGATCGATTCCGGGCTGGGCCGCGAGATCTCCCGGGACGAGGCGCGGCACCTTGTCGACCGGGCGGCCGGGGCCGGACTCGTCCACTTCGTCGACAACGCCCGGGATGGCGTGAAGCACAACTGCAACTGCTGCGGGTGCGCCTGCTGGAACGTGGGGAACCTGCGGCGGCGAAAGATCCCCCGGGACGTGCTGATGGCCGTGTATTTCCTGCGCCGGACCGACAGGGACGCCTGTACGGGTTGCGGGGCCTGCGCCGAAATCTGCCCGGTGGCCGCCGTGGAGATGGGGGCCGAGGGGCCCGAGGTGGACCTCGAGTGGTGCATCGGGTGCGGGGTATGCCACACCGTGTGTCCCACCGAGGCCGTGTATATGGAACCACGGTGCGACCAGCCCGAGGTGCCCGAGACCTTCGCGGCCCTCCACCGCCGGATCCTCGCGGAGAAGGGGTTGATTGGGTGAAACAGATCAGCATTACCACGGAGTGGATTCGGCTCGACCAGGCGTTGAAGTCGGCCGACTGGGTCCAGACCGGGGGCGAGGCGAAAATCCGGATCCAGGCGGGCGAGGTCCGGGTCAATGGCGAGGTGGAGACGCGACGCGGCCGCAAACTCCGGCCCGGCGACCGCGTAGAGTGGCAGGGCCGTCTGTCTGAGATCGCGGCCGCGGCCGGGGGCGCAGGGGAGGAGTAGGGGGGCTTCGGGATCGCCACCACCCGACGACCGACGTCCACAGACCTCCTCTTCGTTTGAAGCGACGAAACCTTGACACCGACCCCCCGTTCGGGTATTTGCAAAACGTCGTTTTTGGTTTCCCCCCAACCAAAGGAGGTCTCCATGGAACGCCGCAGTTTCCTCAAGAAGGCCGGTGTCGCTGCTGCCGCCGCCGGCGCGGTCACCTTCGGGAAGGCCCCCGCGGTCATCGCGGCCAAGAAGTACAAGTGGAAGATGGTGACCACGTGGCCCCCCCACTTTCCGGTGCTGGGTGAGGGCGCCGACCTGCTGGCCAAGTGGGTCGAGGAGATGAGCGACGGCCGGCTCAAGATCCACGTGTACGGCGGCGGGGAGCTCGTGCCGCCCCTGCAGACCTTCGACGCGGTGAGCCAGGGCACGGTGGAGATGGGGCACGGGGCGGCGTACTACTGGGCCGGGAAGATGCCGGCTTCCCAGTTTTTCGCGGCGGTGCCCTTCGGGTTCAACGCCCAGCAGATGAACGCCTGGCTCTACGGCGGCGGGGCCTGGGACCTGTGGAGGGAACTCTACGCGGCCTTCAACGTGGTGCCGTTCCCGGCCGGGAACACCGGCGTGCAGATGGGGGGCTGGTTCAACAAGGAGATCAACTCGCTCGAGGACTACAAGGGCCTCAAGATGCGGATCCCGGGCCTCGGGGGCAAGGTGGTGGCCAAGGCCGGTGGAAACGCGGTGCTCGTGGCCGGTGGCGAGATCTACACGAACCTGGACCGGGGCGTGATTGACGCCACCGAGTGGGTGGGTCCCTACCACGACCTCAAGATGGGGTTCTACAAGGCGGCCAAGTACTACTACTACCCGGGCTGGCACGAGCCGGGCACGGTGCTCGAGTGCATCGTCAACAAGAAGGCCTGGGAGAGCCTGCCCAAGGACCTCCAGGCCATCGTGGAGACGGCCTGCTGGAGGTCGAACATCTGGATGCTCTCGGAGTTCGACGCCAAGAACAACGACGCCCTCCAGGAGTTGGTGCAAAAGCACGGAGTGCAGCTCCGGCGGTTCCCGGACGACGTGCTCAAGGGCTTGCACAAGCTCGCCGAGGAGGTCCTGGACGAGGTCGCGGCGTCGGACGCCATGAGCAAAAAGGTGTACGAGCACTTCAAGGCCTTCCGTAAGAAGGTGGACGCCTGGACCGACATCTCTGAGCGCAGCTACCTGGAGGCCCTGCGGCTGTAGGCTTCGGGCAGTGCAGGCACGAAAAAACGGGCGGTCCCACGAGGGGCCGCCCGTTTTTCGTGTGCGCTTTCCGGCCTTCTAGCTTGTGTCCGTCCGGAAATTCGAGATTTGGCCGTACAGGCCCGACCGGCCCGAGGGGTAGGGTTTACCCCGGTGGGCCGATGAGACGGTGACGAGTCCGAATGCGACGGTCTATTTCATCTGCTGAAAGAAATCCCGCGCTCGC